>SXHS01000119.1 GCA_005773145.1 Planctomycetaceae bacterium
ACCGGGTTGGCCACTTATGCCTATGGATTCAGCATAAGTTAATTCGGGTACCCCGGGATCAACACTCGTTTGTCAGCTCCCCCAGGATTATCGCAGACTTCCACGCCCTTCATCGCCTCCTGACGCCAAGACATCCCCCGTGTGCCCTTAGTAGCTTGACCACAATAATTCAACTCTCTAACAGACTTGAATCGATTGCTTTTTTGCTACCTCGAGCAACGTTACCCTAGTGGCCAAGCCCCTTGCGGAACTCGTACACGCGGATAACGTTCTCCTAACGTAAAGCTCGTCGCGTCTCGCCAGGCTACCCAGACGACCAAACCTCCCCGATGGAGCTATTGTTCCCCTAAGCACCCAGCATTCGCTCGTATTGGAGACCGCTTCCCAGGGCAGTTCGAGGCTCCTGCCAGAACCGAAGTCCTGCCAGAAACACCTTGCTGCCTTGTAGCGGTATTAAGATGCCTATTTACCACGCAACCAAATTGTCAAAGATCTGCCAGCCGTGATCTGGGCTGGATCAGCGGGCAAGCCCGCCATCACCAACCCCTACCGACTACGGCCACCGTCCACGGATGGACGGAAACACGCGGCGTTTTTGCTTGACGCCGCACGTTTCCAGCCACCTAACTGAACCACATCTCCCGCGATGGGGAACTCACAATGTTAGCCAGTGAGGATCGACCCGTCAATGGGCCCTTGGCCACTTTTTTTGACGGGATTTTGCACCGATTTACTTGTGCGGTCCTGTCCTGAGTCGCCCTGCCCTGTTCCGCGTTCGGGGGAGGTCATCAGCATCCCTCCCCAACGCGAATTCACGATTCTAGGAATCGATGGCCGCTTGGGCAAGGGGGCGTGGAAAGTTTTTTTTCAGACGCCCGGCCGGTTGAGAATGGGACGCCGTCGGCGACGAGCGCCGCGCCGAGAATGTCAGTCCGGACTGCGCGTGCATGGCTAGGCGGCGCGGCGATTCGCGGCCCAACGGGACGGGGATCGCGTGGCGGCGCGGGCCACATGACGTTGATACACGGCCAGTGTGCGATTCACCATCTGGTCATGTGTGAAATGTCTCAAAGCATGCTGCTGCGAACGCGCGGCGCGGGCCGCGCGTTCTTCGTGCGACTGTAGGGCGTCCAGTACCGCCGTTGCGATGGCGGCCGCGTCGTGGCTGGGGACCGGCCAGACTCGTGTGGCTGCGATCTCCGGGGGTCCCACGACGTCTGGGATGCCCCCCACGGTTGTGGTCACGATTGGCCGGTTGGCCAGCATGGCTTCGATCAAGGCGCCGCAGATCCCCTCTTGAACCGTGGGCATCACAAACAGATCGCACGCCTGCAGTAGATCCGGCACATTGGGACAGTGTCCGAGGAATTTGACGTGTTGGGACACGCCCAGCTCGTCGGCTTGAGTCTGCAGCGCGACACGCAAAGGCCCCTCCCCTGCCAACGCCAAATGAATGCGTGGATTTATTTTCACGAGAGTTGCCAGTGCTTCCAAAAGGTAACGATGGCCTTTGCAATCGTGGAGCATGGCGACAGTCAACAAGAGGATATCCTGCTCATGCAATTGCAAGTGTTGGCGACCTCGCGTCCGGTCCCCCTGTTGGATGCGTTCCGTTACCGAACCCGAGTGGACCACGTCGATTTCGGGGCCATCCACACCACTTTCGCGGCAAACGCGCGCCACTTCGGTGGCGACGCACAAGACGCCGTCACACAGACGTCGATAACGGCCCGGATTACGAATGGGAAATGAGCTGCGCCGGGACGCCAAACGGACCGGGACGGGGAGGCCCACAGCCGCCACACCGCCGGTTGTGAGGCCGTGAGGGTCGTTGAAATGGAGCACATCGGGGCGTAATTTCCAAAGATGACGGCGAATTCTCCAGAGTGTGAACGGATCGCGGCCCGTTCCCGCAAATTCTAATACCGACATGCCGTCTGCGATGACTCGGCGCGCGAAGGGACTATTGCTGCGGCAGAAGATTTCGACGTCGTGCCCTCGCTCGCGAAGGCCGCAGGCCAGCAGCCAGGCTTGTTGTTCGGCTCCGCCCCAAATCTTCGCCGTCACAAACAGGCCGACGCGCAGTGCGGTCGACGACGTCAGGACACGGGTGGGTTGCGCAACGGGCTCACCGTCGTTTACACGTTCCTCCGTGGGGGCGAAGATGCGCGGGAATTCGGGGCCGAGGTCAGCAAACTCAGCGGACGATCGAGCGGCTTGATCCATGGATGATGCCCCTTTCCGCTACACGTTAGGAACGTTGGTTGGCTTGGATATCGGAAGGGGCTCCGCCCCTCCACGGAATTGCTAAACTGGAATCGCTAAACATGGACGCACAGCGTCCGTCGAATGATTTGTCTCATGACTAAGACGGATGCCAGCATGGCCAACGTCGTCGCGACGGCCGCGCCGCAACCACCCCACAGCGGAATCAGTAACACGTTGATCGCGGCATTGACGGCACAACAGGCAACCAGCACGCCGGTATACGTTCCCGGGTAACCGGCTTGCAGCAAGAGCTGTCGAAACGCAACCGAACCCGCTGATCCCGCCACGCCCACGGCCAAGATGGCCAACATCGGCCAGCTGGACCAATATTCGTTCAGTCGGCCGGTGGCCAGCGATATCCAGGCAGGGAACAAGGCCACGCAGAGAATGGTGATCGCACCCACGATCAGCATGACGTAACGTTTGCCGTCGTGGATCAGGCGTTGCAATTCGGCCGTTTTGTTCCCCGCTGATAACTGCGCGAGCAACGGATTGAAGTTGCGCCGAAACAACAGAGGCAACTGCGAAAGTCCCTCGCTGAAGGTAGCCGCTAGTGCATAGAGGCCCACGACATGGTCGGTGGTCCATAGTCCTAGCATCAAAACATCGATGCGAGTATTGAGTTGCAAGAGGACGCCGCTTAGCACACTTCGTAAACCAAACGACAGATGCGAACGAGCGTGGCTCCAAAGTTCGCGTGTCTCGTTCCCCATCCGGTAGACGGTGCGCAAAGGGCCCAGCAGGGGAATCGCACAGGCCATCAGCAGCAGACCTTCCGCCACGATGAAAATCACCGGTAGTTGCGAGCCGGGGACGCGAGCCGTCACGGCAACTCCGAGTGCGATCATCAGAAGGACCGGACGTGCTGCTTGCAAACCAGCGTAGAGCCGCATGCGTCGTTGGCCATTGAATACGGCCATGGCCACCTTGTTGATCGTGAACATGAACAATGCGGGGGTGATCCAGGCCAAGCCGACTGCAAGTGGTTCACTTCGCATGAGGTCTGCCAGTGGCTGGCGTATTCCCCAAAATGCCATGCTGGCGACGGTGCTCGTGACGAGTGTGACCGCGAGGCCCGACACGACGACCAACGCCTCGCGCCTCACGTCCCCATGGGCTTCGGCGACGAACTTCACCGCTGAGTATTGACAGCCTGCCGCTGCCAATTGGGCCACTAACGCGTACAGCGCGAAAATCTGGCTGAATTGGCCCAGCACCTCCGGCGGATAGTAACGACCCACCAGGGTGTTCACGGCCAAGCCGGCGATCGCTACCAGCACCAGGCTGATCAAGCCGACAGTCACGTCGCCACGCAGTCTTTGATCGAGCCCATGGCGGGCCTGCATGACGCGTTGCCACCAAGTTTTGGCGGCGCGGTCCAGCCCGGACAGGCCGGCCGCGCAGGTGGAGGGAACGCCGAGTAGTGGTTCAGTGGTTGACATTATCGAGCTGATCTAATGCCGCGGGAGTCGATATACGCGAAACTTGGAGTGATCGGCCAGCAGTTGGCACTCCGGCGACTGGGCGACCAATTCCGGCAACCGTTGGTAAATCGCATGCTCGGTTTCGGGGGCCACCACCAGCCAACACACGCCTTTTTTTCGGAGGCGGTCCAAGTCGGCCGGTGTTGCCACGACCGCATTCGGCGCGTGCCCCGACAATGGCGTGGATGCCATGCCGCTGAGCCACGACAACTGACGTTGGGCTCGCGAACTAATGAATCGGTCCCCCGGTTGCGCATGACGACGCAGATCGGCGGCCGTCTGTCGCAGCAGTTCCCAATCGGCTCGATAGTTGGCAAACGGCTCTTGATGAACGGCAATCGCCAGTCGAACGACCTTCGGAAGGCTAATGGCCATTAAGAGAATTGCTGCTCCGATGGCGATGCGTGGCGCCCAATGACGATACGGGCTGCGCATCGCGACCATCGCGGCGATGCCGTCCAGCCAATTCATGGCCAAGAGTGGGGCTACGGGGAGCAGATACCGAGAAAACATCGTGCGCAGCACAAGAACCGACGCCAGGTATCCGATCAGCGCGCAGGCCACAACCATTTCGCGCCGTTGCACGCTGCGAACCGTTCCGATGGCAATCGGCAGCCAAAACACGAGCAAGGCCAATAACTCAGGGGCCGATTGCCCGGTAAACAACCGCATGATATGTGGTCCGGTTTCATAGAAATGGCGCACGGGACCCGCCAGCCACGCGCCGATATCGCGATTGGCCAGTGATGAGAAATGATGGCCGTACGTGGGGACCGGCGTCTGCGTCGTGGCCCAGGCCGCCCATTGATAGAAGAGGGCCACGCTGGCCGTGAGCCCAACCGCCAAGCCGACCGCATTGCCGAAAATTCTCCGCCGATGGCGCTGGTTCGTTGACAAGAGCAGGCCGAGGCCGGCTGCTGCGGCCAGGGGAAACACGATCACCCGCGTCCAGCAACTGGCCAGCAGTGCTAACGTACCCAATTCCAAACACGCGGGTTTGTCCCCCGCCGTTCCACGCAGGTAGGCCCACAATCCCAGCCACACCAACAGCATGCAGGGCAGGTCACTGAGCTGCATGCCGGCTGCCAGGTGCATTTCCTGACCCAACGCCACCACGGCCGTGATGAGCAGGGCACGGTTGGGCGCGACCAAGGTTTGCATCGCCCAATAGACAAGCGTGAGGGTGGCCAACGCGGTCAGGGACATGGCGAGATTCAGCCAGCGCATCTCGTCTAAGCCAAGCCAGCGATATATGGCTAGAATCGCGGGAAATCCCGGCGGTACATGCGCGTGGGGTGTGTCCCAGAGGGTATAGCCATCCCCAGCCGCCAGATTCTTGCCGAGCAACAAATACAACGCGCTGTCGCTGCTCACGTACCACTGTGGTCCAACCGATCCCAGATACAGGACCAGCACAGCGATTGCCAGGCAGCGCGCGGGCCAACGACGCTGGTGGGTCTCCGTGTCGCAGTTGAGTTGCGAGTGTTCGAGCATGGCATCGCCTTCGTATGCGGATTCAGGGACTAGGCAGCAGCCCTGAGTCGACCTCGTGACGCTTGTTGAACCGCTTGTGCGACAAGGTCCGCTGTTTCCGGCTGATAGGTGGAGCTCTGTATCGACTGGAAGCAAGGGACTTGCAGCCAATCGGGAAGTGTTGGCCGACGGCCCAATGTCATCTGAAATAGTGAACTACCGGGAAGTGCGTATTCATAGGCCATCGCCAAGCGTGCGAAGTGGACCACGGTGCGAAATCGGTTCTGGTGTTTGATCAACTCCAGTCGCTCCAGCGCCTGCGCGTGCTGCCAGACAAGATTGGCTTGAATGGGTCCCCAAGTTGTCGATTGTGCCTGATTCGATCGCTGCAAATGAACCATCATCGTAATGGGGCAACCGCTGCCGATGGCCGGCAGATCCCGCCACATCTGCCCCTCGTGCCGCAAGTACGACGTGAGTGCCCAGGGCGAAATATGGCTCGGTCCACCGCGCACAACCGACTGATAGCGCCCCGCGAGCACCGACGGATGTTCCACCGTCGGCCACGCGCACCCGTCAGCCAGAATCAGCCAGTCGTCCGCCAGAAATTGAAAGCCATGCCGATGGCATAGATCCAGAGCCAACGGCGTCTTGTGGGTCCCATTCCCGCCGACGAGGACGATCGCCATGCCGTGTTTGGTCACGGCGGCGCCGTGGACGACGTGCGCGCCGTGATCTCGCTGCAGGCGATAGGCGATTGTGGGGGCCCATACATGCTGAATCGCTTCGAGCATGCCAGCAACGCGACTCCCCCAACGGCCGCGCGGGGCGTGGCAACGAAGGGTCCATTGATCATCATCAAATCCCTGCAATTCCACGGCTCCGCGATGGCCAGAGCCCCCCATGTAGCACAGGTAATTGGGCGCACAGCGGAATTTCTTGTCGACCGTTACGGCATCGCGAGGTGGCGCCGGACGAAAGGGGCCCAAGTGAAAATCGATCGCTGCCGGCCAAGAGTCCGGGCAGCGAAAGTAACGGAACTTGCTGGTCAGCAAGGGCCAAGTCAATGCGGATGCACGACGTGCGGTCATGCGCGTTGTTAGGCGGCCGTGTAGGTCGTAATTGCAACTGCGGGGCTGGGACATGGTTGCTCGATTAGCTCCTCGATGGCGCCGACGATTTCCGGAGTAATGTGCCGAGGGACGATAACGTTGTAAAAAGGAACGTGGCTGGGGATGGCTCGATCCAGTCGATCGGCCAGGGTCAACCAATGCTTGGCGACAGGGGATTCCGGGTAGGCTGCCGCGTAGGCCCATTGGTAGCGGTGAAAGGCTTCCCGGTCCGTCATGTCGTTGGCAACCAGGCGGGACAAGCCGACGGCACGCGGCATGGGTCGAATCGAAAGCTGTTCACCTTGACTGAACGTGAGAACTTTCTCGAGTGGGCCGCGTTCCGCCACGGCCTCGGGGAAAAAGTCGCGCAACACCAACGGGACGGCTTTCTTGAGGAAGCCGCCGGACAGTTGGCGGGCCAACGTCCAGGCACGCAAAGTCCAACGCATGCCGCGGGTCAATCGGGCCCGCACGATGGGGGCCACGTTGTAGGCGTGTATGTTCAAGGGGAGGTGAAATCCCTTGGCCCAGCCGTCATGTACAATCACCCAATTATCACCAAGGAGTTGATACCCACGCGACAACAATTGCATGGCCAGTGTGCTCTTGCCGACTCCACTGCGTCCGGACAAGAGGCAAGCGCCGGATCGTCCCACGATACCACAGCCATGGATGGGAACCGCATCGCGTTGAGCTAAACGGTAGCGGACCATACAGTCGATCAGGCGACTGCCGAGTGCGGCGGAGCCCAGCGTGTTGGCTTGCAAACGCATGTAGGTTGGCCCACAGGAAAACCCCTCAATTTCGGCCTGCCATGACAGTAGCTTGGATTGGTCTTGGCAAGCGAAGTAGTTGTCGGCGACATGGAAGCGGCGGTCGACGAGGCGATCTTTGCGCGGTGTCCAAGCGAATGGACCAATGCGCACGTATACGTCGGGGACGCCGGGTGCGGGACTGGAGTGAGCATGGTGTTGATAGCCACGCATGGGCCGCATCAAGATGCGATCGGTCCAGCCGACGCGATCGTCGATACGCATGGACAGCAGGTCGTGAATGGCGATGTGATACGTCGGGAATTTCATGCCGCGGCCCTTGTGTTCAGCGGTAGACAATGCTCCAACAGCAGGGAGTCCAGTTGTTCCCCCACAACCTCCTGCGCTAGGTACTGCTCGAAGTGGTTCCGGGCCCTCTGCCCCATTTCGTGCAGTTGGTTTGGATTTGCGATGCACTGGTCGATGGTTTCCGCGAGTTGGCTGGCGTTGCGAGGTGACACGAGTTGCCCCGTGCGGCCTGGGATCACCATTTCTGGTATGCCCCCCACGCATGTCGTGATTACGGCGGTTGCGGCCGCGTACGACTCAATCAGAACCAGCGGCGGGTGCTGGATACTGCTGGTCGCAAATGGCAACACGACCACATCGCAGGCGGCCAGAAACTCCCGAGGATCTACCAATCCGTACGGGCGAAATCGACCGCGCGTGTTGAGGAATGCCAGGCCATCGTGTGCCGTTTCGGGCAACCGGCCCTTGCCACTGTAGGCCATGGCCAAGATGGGTTGCGTGGCGCACGCGGACATCGCTTCGATCAGTGTATGCACACCCTTGGCGGGAGAATGGTGCCCCAGATATCCGACCACGGGCCGATTGTCCCAACCAAAAGCGCGACGTGCCTCGGATCGTGTGGGGTGCGGCGTTCTACGAGAGACGCCCCCGCCTGGTAGAACACGCACTTGTGTCGCTCCCACGGATCGAAGTTGCCTCGCCTGAAACTCGGAGGCAACGACGCAATGTCGCGACGACCAATCCTGTTGTTGGCTGAACCAGTGATGTTTGGCTGCCAAATGCACCAAGCCCTGACGCGTGGCCCCAGTCTCCTGAAGCAATCCCAGGTGCTGCAGCGGCGTATTGAAATAGATGAGGGTTCGGCCACGGGTCTTGGAGGCGTTGGTCAACCAGCCGAGGTTGGGGTTGTTCTCGATCAGCATCACCGCGTCGGCATCCGCGGAGTGTTGGGCGATGGCCCGCGCGTACCGCCATAGGCCGGCCGGGCCCGGTCGATAGGCATGTTGCCTAATGTTCGCATCCATAGCGATTGTCTGGGGAACCAGGACCTCGACGTCCCAGTGGCGTGCCTGCATCTCCTCGGCGAAGGATCGGACCAGTGTGCCCACCCCCTCGGTCTTCACGCTCCGGGGAAAATAGCAACCCAACAGAAGTCGGCCGGCTGTGGCACGATGCCGGTAATCGGCGATTCGAATCGATTGCTTCATGGCACCCTCCTGCTGTCGGACGAAACCAGTGTGCGTGTGTGATACAACAACTCTTCCAGGTAGACCCGTTGGCGGTTGAGCATGTCGCCAACCAAGGCCATGAACAGCGAGGCACAGCCGAGTAAGCAGAAACCGCCGCCACTGAAGCCGGCCCATTTGTGCGGCGAAAAGGACTGGGTCCGTGCGTAGTGGTACACGAGGAAACCCAGCAGCATCACGCCAACCGACAAGCACATGGCGCCAATCCGTCCGAAAAAACGGAGCGGATAGTAGTCGCGGTAAAACCGAAACACGATGCGCAACGTGTTGAGTCCATACCGCAACAGACTGCGGGCCACGCGACTTGTGCCGAATTCGCGCTGGCCGCGCACGACGATCGGCACCTCGGTGATCTTCATCCGCTTGGCCGACAGGTGCAGGAAGACTTCGTGTGTGTACGTGAATTGCTCCAGTAAGCTCAGGTTGAGCGCCGCCGTGCGATTGTAGGCCCGCATGCCGCAACTGACGTCGTAATATCGCGCACCGGTTAGCCAACTCACCAGTCGACTGACCACCTGATTTCCCCATCGTTTCATGGCCGGCATGTGCGGAACCAGTCGCGGATCCTTGAATCGTGATGCGGTGGCAAAGTCGGCTTCACCGTTGATCACGGGTGCCAATAGCTTCGGGATGTCCTCGGGTGCAAACTGGCCATCGCCGTCGACGCTCACGATCCAGTCCGCCCCCATCTCGATCGCCTTGCGCAGTCCGGACTGAAATGCCGCCCCCACACCCGACGGATGTGGGTGGCGCACGATCACGGCCCCGGCTGACGCGGCAATCGATCCGGTATCATCGGTCGAACCATCGTCAATGACGACGATATTCACACGATCGACGCCCGTGATCGCTCGCGGAATACGCTCCACCACGTTCTGAATCGTGGGACGCTCATTAAGAGCCGGCACGAGTACTACCAACCGCGTCTCAGCCGGTTGGAAGATGCGTATGGAACTGGCCGCTTGTTCCTCCAGCGAGAGTATCGCACGCTGCGGTGCCGCGTTTCCCATGGGCGTACCTCCAGTGGCCAGCGGTCGTTGCCGGCATTGCTGGCAACGTGGACGAACCAGTTTCGCAAGAGTCCTACGTCGCTGGCGACTTTATCGGTTGCACCGATCACAAGACTTGCGAAGATTTTGC
>SXHS01000120.1 GCA_005773145.1 Planctomycetaceae bacterium
CCATCTTGGCGACTTATCGCAACTGTGCGACCCCCACGTTTCAAGCTGCCATCATCAGCGGCCTGGGACTTTCAGTTTTTGCCCTGAGTACATTCACGCCAACCCAGCGTTTTGGCTGCTTGATGCTCGTCATCCTCTGGTTGGGCATGGTGGCGGAGCTGGTCTTCTTCCCAGCACTGTTGGCTGGTCCACTCGGCGCGGTGTTTCGTCCGCGTGGAGGGGAGGACAAGAATGGCCCCGAAGCGGGAGCCCCGACTAGCGACGAGTCATTGCCGACGAGCCAACCGGACGGAGGCCCCGCCATCAGCGGATCGGCCGTTCCGCAACCGGCTTCCTTCCGGATTGTGGGGCATGCGCCGCAGCGTCCGCGTCACGCCCCCTGATCAGGTGCTGGCTGCCATGCCCGCCGTTGACGTTACGGGCGGGCCCGTTCCCGCATTCGGGTTGAATACCCCGGGGTGATCGACTGAGTGGGAAGGCGTTCGGTGTTGTCGTGTACCAGGACGCCACAGTCGCCCACAAAGTAGGTGCTGAAGTCCGCCACTACCAAATTGTGGGCGGCGGCAAGTGGTGCCGTCGCCAGTTGTCCCACCGACCGGGCCCCACCAATCGTGTAAATCTGCTGATCTTCGCGTATTTCCTTGGCCATTTGCCATCCGATGCCGTTGACCCAGACCGGATGTCCCTTGGTCATCCGAATCACGGTATCCCCAAGATGCGCCTCCAGCAACGCGGCCGGGGGTCGGATCGTCGTGCGCACCACCATCTTGAAGGCGAGTTCACCCGTGTTGACATCTTGGGACAGCACGCGATCGCCAATGCGCACCTGCTCGATCTTGGTGAGACCATGCATGGTATGGACCGGTGTTCCGGCTGCAAAACAGGAACAACCATACGGACCGGGCCGGGTGGGTGAGGGGGGCGGCACCCGCACGGCAATATCATGGTAGGGTAGAAAATAGGGTACGAATTGCTCCACGTAATGGCTGTAGGTAGGTCGCTCCTCCTGATAGATTTCATTGTAGTCCCGCCACCATTTTTGCCATGCCGTAACCGTTGGCGCGACGTTCGTAACCCCGGTAGTCTCTTCCAACATTAGATAGACACGATCGTTGCTGACGGCGACCACACGATTGAAGTTGGCGATTTGCAGATCTAGCAGGGCATTCCTCGCCGCTTCGTTCGCGAGTTGCTCGAGCTGCAATAGGAGCGCGGCATCCTGTTGCTCAGCCGAAATACGCCGAGCGTCGTCTCGATCCAGCGTCAGCAAACCTTGGTTGAAGGGCATGATGCCGCTGACTCGAGAGATCGTGACGCGATACGTGGCTCGAGCGTCCTCTCGTTCGAGCTGTCGGACATTCCGCATGACACCGTCCGCGCGAACCGCGTGTGTCGATTGCGACTGGATCGGCGCCGTCAGTGTCTGTACCAACATGGGCACATATTCGTGCAACGGACGCTGCCTGAGTTGCGCAATCGCGGCATCGCGTACCGTGCGCCACTCTGCGTTCAATCCGTGCCGGGCCAGCGATACAGTGGCCTCGTGCCCGGGTATTGTCGCCAGTAAGGTTACGACTTCGCGGGCAAGCGTCTCGCTCCGCGAGGACAGAACAATCTCCAGAGCGGGTATGCTCGTGGAGTCGGCTTGCTGCGCCATTTGGGCGCGAGTCTTCTGGAGCAGTGGCGGATCGGCCGATTCGAGTTCCTTACGCCAGCCGGCGACGATGGGTAACCAATGACGCAGGTTGCGTTGCATTTTCGAGATGTGCTGTTCGGCCCGCGTGATATCGCGTGGAGAGAGCAACTGACCATTCCAGGTCCGCAGGCCCAATCGCTGCGTGGCCCGCTGTTTGGCGGACTCGCTGGCCGTACCCTGCAGGACCCGGTACAAGTGCAATTCCTCGGCATCGGGGAACTGATGACTGCCGCACCAACGTGCTAAGGCCAATTCACGATCCGGATCTCGCTCGGCAGCATCGCGGAGCCGACGGTACTGGGCATACTTCTCGTCGCTGGTCAGCAATCGGACCGATTCGGCAATCGGAACCCATCGATCCCGCACGTGAATTTCGCCCAGATGCCAACGGGCTAATTGGCACGACGGATCGACCCCCACCGCGCGGGTCAAGAGGTTGGTTCGCGCCGCCAAATCGCCAACAAGACCGCGGTCCAGGGCGTCGAACGTTTGATCCATCGCTTCCGAGACGCGTTTTGGGTCCGCCTGGGCCTTTGGGTTGGCCAAGCGGCCCTTGGCGC
Source organism: Planctomycetaceae bacterium (assembly GCA_005773145.1). GTDB lineage: Bacteria > Planctomycetota > Planctomycetia > Pirellulales > Pirellulaceae > SXHS01. The sequence goes on from SXHS01000120.1 coordinate 2,257, forward strand.
CATCACCTGCCGCAGACTGCGCCACCGCCGCCCACAAGAAAACGCCCGCCACCGACGCCCGACTGCCGCTAAAGCCTATCATCGTCAGACTCCCTCTGTTCCACAGTTGGCCGGACAACGCATCGCTCACCTGTCAACCTAACGCTAGCCCGGCAGCCTGTCAACATTCCGAATTCCGATCGGATTGTGGGATGGGATGTGGGGGCAGGGGACAGTCGAGCGCATCCGCGATCACGCGGGCTAGATTGAACTCCTTTGCCCCCAAGTGGCCATCGGCCGCAATGCAGACGCCGACCGCTCGGATCAGGGCCACTCGATCTCGCACCGGCCGTCTTGCCAAACCATTCAAGGCGTCGTCCAAGGTACCCGCTCGAATCTCGTCGCGCGGGATGAGTTCAATGCCCGCCATGCGGCGCGTGGATTCCCCCAAGGTTCGTTGGGCCACAGCAAAGGCATGGTTGGCTGCTATGGAAGCCTGTTCGCCCGTTGTTCCCGACCAAGCCACGGCCGACAATACAATCGCACAGGCCAGATCGTCGGCGGTTCCAGACTTGCCAGACTGGTTTGGCGATACGGGGTGAAAAGCCTGGTCCAAGTTGTGTACCGTGAGTCGTCGAATCATCCACTCGCGGAAACTGAGACGTCGATCGGCATCAATCAGAGCGATGACCGTGGTGCGAAACACTTGGTATTGAGCGGGCGACAAACGACGCAAGGCGGGCATGGCCAACTTGATCAGGTCGACCGGAAAACGAGAGCAGAAGCGATCGAGTTTGCCTGCCACCGTCACGAACTCCGCGGCAAATTCAGCGGGCAATGATCCCGTTATCGCGGGGCTCGTCGGGCCATCCTGCCTCAGCAAGTGCAAGACGACACAGGCCGCGGAAAGGGGCTCATGCACCAGGCCGGATATCTCGGGCGTCACCCGCTGCAGAAATTCACGCGCGTAGGCATACGGCTCCGATCCTGGATGTCCCAGTTGTTGTAGGCTACGTTCCAGAGCGTCGTGCCCCGATCGCGGAGGGGAATCGTCCAGGACGCTAGGTTGTTTGGCTGCCGGCGGGCTGGGATCGGTGAGCATCGACACGGCCGGCTCGACGACGGCGGATGCAGGACGCGAGGTCTCCGCGTCAGCCAACGGTGGGGACGCGCCATCCCAGTGGGGGTCCAGCCGCTGAATCCGCACTGCCAGTGGGGGGTGGGTGGCGAATGGAGACGGTACCAGCCACCGCTTCAGGGCGTCGCTGAAAAACAGGTGCGCCGTCTCTTCCGCTTGCGGAGTCGACAACACGGAGTGTTGCTCACTACCGCCGATGATCTTGAGGGCGTCGGCTAGGCCCACAGGATTCCGTGTGAATTGCACGGCAGAGGCGTCCGCCAGGAACTCACGCTCGCGAGAGAGCGCGGCCTGGATGAGTCGTCCCAGAAATAGGCCCAGATATCCCATGATCCAGAGCGCCAAGCCGATCACAACAAGGGGCGCGCCAGATCGCTGCGAGTCGCGATCGTTACTTGAATCGCGACCATGCGGCGCCATGCGCAGGAGCAGTCTCCCCGCCAACCCAAGGAACAACAGGCCATGTAGGAGTCCCATGATGCGCAGGTTCAGACGCATGTCACCATTGAGAATGTGACTGAACTCATGCCCTATCACACCTTGTAGCTGATCGCGATTCAGCCGATCTAAGCTGCCGCGCGTTACACCGATCACGGCATCGGCCGGTCGTAGCCCGGCCGCAAAGGCATTGATTCCCGGCTCATGATCGAGCACATAAATGGGCGGAACGGCCAGGCCGGAGGCCAACGCCATTTCCTCAACCACATTCAGCAGTCGACGCTCTTGCGCATCCTGCAGGGCACCTGCCTGCAGAATCCGACCACCGAGGGATTCGGCAACGGGCGCCCCACCCGCAGTCAAGGTTAGCCATTTCCAGGCACTGGCGAGGCCGATCACCAGCACCGTCGCCAAGGATGTCAGGCTCAACACGACGGTCAGATCGCCGTAAACGCCCCAGGGAAAGTGTGCGTGGATCTCCAGTTCCTGGGCGTACGAATGCATGCCGAACAGGGCGCCCACGATCGCGATGTCAATGCCCGCAACGACGACCAACAAGGCCAAGGCAAACCAGACCATGAGCCGCCGTGAATTGCGTCGCGCCAAATCCTGCTGTTCGAAGAACCCGAGCCTCTCAGCCATGCACGTTTATCGCCTTGTCTGCCGTTCTCGAATTAGGTCACACCGGACGGTTCATCAACCTTTATTGGTTAAGGGCGACCTTATTGCAGGGAGACCTTTGGCGGATCCTTGGCGGCCAGATTCTCAACCTGGAGCAACTCGGCGGGCTGAAACCCACACCCATTGGCGATGAACACGTTGGGAAACACTTCGCGGCTCGTGTTGTAGCTGGTAACCGAGTCATTGTATGCCTGGCGTGCAAAGGCAATTCGATTCTCAGTGCTGGTGAGCTCCTCCTGGAGTTGCAGCACATTCTGATTCGCCTTGAGATCCGGGTAGGCTTCGCTGAGTGCGAAGAGTCGCCCCATCACCCCGGATAACTGTTGTTCCGCGGCCGCCAACTCGTGCATGGCCTTGGCGTCCCCGGGATTGGCGGCCGCCGCTTGTCCGGCGGAAACGGCGCGATTGCGGGCTTCGATCACTTGACGCAAGGTGTCCTTTTCATGCGTCATGTAGCCCTTGACGGACTCCACCAGGTTGGGAATCAGATCGTTGCGCCGATTGAGTTGGACATCGATTTGACTGAATGCGTTCTTGAAGCGGTTCCGGGAAGTTACCAGTCCGTTATAGACCATGATCCCCCACAGAACCACGAGAATGGCCAGGAACAGTAAGCCACCCACGACGATCAATAATATGGTTGACATGCGAACTCTCCTAAATCAGATTGTTCAATTTGGACGCGCAAAGAACCCGTAGCGCTGGTTGGACTGATCGACGTCCTCCGCCGGCCGCCAGAGGAGGAAGAGATCCGCATCTTCCTTCTGATCGATATCAAGCATCACGGCGTTCAGCTGAAATCCCTCCCACGTCGCACCCTGCGTGGTCATCAAGGATTCGATGGGAACGGCCCATTCGCACTTGTATCCACCGGGAATTGCCGCGACCGCCAGTTTCACGCCGAGAATATCGGTCGGTTGCTCACCCCGTCTGGTGACGGTCAGTTTGGACTGGTCGGCCGATCGCGAAGGTGCCAGCGTCATGGTGTATGTGCCGTTGCCCAGTTTGGGATTGGCCAACCGATCGGCGAGCGGGCGGGCGTCGAGTTCAAATCGCAGACGATCCCGCTCGGGGAGCACCGCGTCGTCCTGAACGGTCGCGCCGATGTACAGAAATTGATCGTCATGCGCGATGCGAAATCGCAGGGAACCATCCTCTGGCCCCTGCCATTGCTGGCTGGCACCGAACCGAGGCGGTGGGTTCGTGAAGGCCACCTCGGGCCCCACCCAGTCCTTCAGGTCGCCATCCACTTGAATCACTTGATGAGGACAGGTGTATTGCCGGTCGATGGTCACCGGAAGTGTCAGTTCGGCGATCCAAGGACGCTCGTCATGAGATCGCATCTTCGTCTGTAACGTTACGTGCCCCAGTTGTGTCAGGTCCATGGCTTGTGTGAACTGAAATCGGCAAGCGATCTCCTGTCGCGCGCCAGGAGACAACTCCACCTCGAAATGATCCGGTTCGAGATACAGTC
>SXHS01000121.1 GCA_005773145.1 Planctomycetaceae bacterium
AGATGCCGAACTCGGTAAGCGAGGGGCGCAGCACCAGCGGGAGCATCAACAGCTCATAGATATCGAACGCGAAGCCAATCGAGGCGATGATGAGGATTAAACATGGATGCCTGGCTCCAGCACCGGGGCGTGTTGTCGGGCTGGATTGAGGAGTTGGACGACTACTACAACCGATACCTTCCCCGACGCATTGACGGTCAATGGCAAGGGAACCATTCAACGTATCCGCGATTGAGGCAAGTCTATGAACATATTCATGAATTGATACGACCGTGGTACGGACCGCCGCGTCCGTTGGGCGACTGGCTTCCATTGTTCGGCGATCTTGTAGTTCAAGTGTTCGGTCACCGCAATTTCGATTTGGACACGGAGTCGGAGCGTCATACTTGGAAAGCATGTCGAGTGATCCAGACCACGGTGAGCCGAGTGGCTGGGTTGATTTCTGAGGTGATGCCAACGGTTACCGGTCACGAGGCATTGCAGCTGGTGTTGGATCAGAGCCGATCCGAGCGACTGACGCCACTAGCGGTGGAGCCGGCGATCGAACTCGTCGGATGGCTCGAATTGCCTCTGGACGATGCACCGGCGCTGATTGTCACGAGTTTTAATGAGGGCTTGGTCCCAAGCAGCTTGAACGCGGACTTGTTCTTGCCAGGGGGATTGCGGTCGGCCTTGGGGATTGACGACAATTCCCGGCGCTACGCCCGCGATGCCTACGCAGTGGCCAGCTTACTGGCCCCGTGGCGAAATGCGACATTCATCGTGGGTCGGCGCACTACGAATGAAGAACCCCTGGCCCCCAGCCGCCTTCTGTTCGCCGCCCCTCCGGAGGTCGTGGCCCTGAGATCACGGCGTTTTTTCGCGCCCCTTTGTGTCCGTGCCGACGAGCCTCCGTTGGCCGGAGGCCTGGCCAGCAGCCGCACGTCCTCGGCCTTCGCGATACCGCGTCCTACGCCGCTGGCCAACCCGATCACCAAGATGAGCGTAACGGAATTCCGATCCTACCTCGCCTGCCCCTACCGATACTACTTGAGTCGTGTTCTGCGGCTGCAGAGGGTGGCAGACGACGCGACCGAGTTGGACGGCGCGACATTTGGAGAGCTCGCGCACCACGTGTTGGAACAATTCGGCCACAGCGACGCCCGTCATGCCAGCGATGCCAGCGTCATTGCCGAAGAATTAAATCGGTTTCTCAATCAGAGGCTACTCGACCGTTTTGGCAAACAGCCTCGCGCGGTGTTGAGCGTTCAGTTCGCCCAGTTGCGAATGCGTTTGCAGGCGTTCGCTCAGTTTCAAGCGGATTGGGTGGCACAAGGGTGGCAAATTGAACATACGGAATTGTCGTTTTCCGAACGACCGGGCCATTTGATGGTGGACGGAGTCCCCATGTACTTAACCGGACGAATCGACCGCATTGATGTCAACACGAAGACCGGCGAGCGCGCGATACTCGACTACAAGACATCGGACGCCGGGTTGCATCCAGAACAGAGTCATCGTAAGACAAAGAGTACTTGGCTGGACCTTCAATTGCCCCTGTATCGTCATTTGGTGCGTGAGTTGGGAATTGACCAACCGGTACGACTGGGCTACGTCGTGTTGCCAAAGCGGGTGAGCGACGTGAACGCGTTATTAGCGGATTGGACGGCCGCGGATCTTGCAGAGGCCGACCGGACGGCCGAGCGGGTTGTGCGCGACATTCGCGCCGAGGTATTCTGGCCCCCAGCCGATGCCCCCCCCGATTTTAGCGAGGAGTTTGCCGCGATCTGTCAGGACGGCGTGTTCGGCAGGAAAGGGGCAACGTAGACTCCATGTCAATCACCGTGCAACACGAGATGATTCGCGCGTCGGCCGGTACCGGCAAGACCCATCAGTTGACCACGCGCTATCTGCGATTGCTGCGGCAGGGGGAAGCGCCAGATGAAATCCTCGCCTCGACATTCACTCGCAAGGCTGCTGGAGAGATCTTAGGGCGTATTTTGTTGCGGCTGGCCGAGGCGGTTGCCGATCCCGCCAAATTAGACGAGTTGCGAGAGGCGCTGCACGACGGCGATCTGTCACAGGACGATTGTCTGACGCTCTTGGTAAACACCACTCGCCGACTGCATCGCCTTCGCATCAGCACACTGGACAGTTTCTTTGCCCAGTTGGGGGGAAGTTTTGCCTTGGAGATTGGCCTTCCCCCGGGATGGCGAATCGCCGACGAGCATGAGGATTCTCAAATCAAGGCGCAAGCGATCGAGTCCATGCTGGACGAGGAAGATCCCAGGGATCTACTCACGCTTGTTCATAAATTGACGCTGGGGGAGACCACTCGTAGTCTCGACCGAGAAATACGTGACAAGGTTACGTCGCTTTATGCGATCTACCGTGATAGTTCACAGGAGGCTTGGCACCGTGTTCCACGCCCCGCTATGTTGCCGGCAGCCGAACTCGATGCGGCCATTGAGACGTTGCGCACGGTCCCCCTCCCCGCCCATAAGACGTGGGAGACCAGTCATGCCAAAGACTTGGGCCAAGCAGAGGCGGGCGATTGGGATGCTTTCATCAATCATGGAATCGCCGCCAAGGTTGCTGCGGGTGAAACCACCTACTCCAGAAAGCCGATCGACGTGGCGGTGGCTGCCGCCTATCGTACCCTGCTCGATCATGCAGCCGCTGTGCAATTGAACCGCTTGGCCAATCAGACAGAGGCCACCTACGAACTCTTAAGTAAATTTCATGTTCACTATCAACGTCTGAAGTCACTCTCACGCACGCTGAGATTTGACGATGTCACATGGCAGCTCGCGGAACGCATCGGACCCGGGCTCCTGAGGCCCCAAACCCACCCCACGAACAGTAGCGGCTCTCTCGCCGAGCGCTTGGCGTTTCGACTGGACGCTCAATTGCGTCATCTGCTGCTGGACGAATTTCAAGATACTTCACTGTCGCAATGGGCCGTACTGAGCCCTTTTGCGGACCGCATCACCGCCAGCAAGGACGGCCAGTCATTCTTTTGCGTGGGAGATACCAAGCAGGCCATCTATGGATGGCGTGGTGGCGTGGCTGAGATCTTTAATGCCGTGACCCAGAAACTCCCCAAGATTCACCAACGGCCCCTCGACACCAGCTGGCGCTCGTCTCCTATCATCATGCAAGCGGTGAATCGGGTGGTCACTCATCTTGATAAGCACAAGAATCTTGAAGATCTGCATAGAATCGTTACCACTTGGCAAAAACAATTCAACGAGCATCATTCTGCCCCCAAGAAGCAACAGGTCAACGGCTATGTCTGCCTGCAGGCGGCCCGTGTAGCAGCCGAGGACGATGATGATAAGCAAGAGTATGTCACACTGCGCTACGCAGCTGAGCAGGTCGTCCATCTGAGGTCGAGTGCCCCCGGATTCTCGATCGGAGTTCTCGTGTTGCGGAATCGGGCGGTACGGCGGCTGATCTACGAATTGCGCGAATTGGGGGTCGAGGCGAGCGAAGAGGGGGGGAGTTCTCTTGATGACTCGGCCGCTGTGCAGTTGATTCGATCCCTCCTGCAGTTGGCCGATCATCCGGGAGATCGGGTGGCTAGTTTTCATGTTGCCCATTCGCCGCTCGCGGATTTGCTCCATTTGCCCGGCGATCGAAAGCGACGCATGGAGAAAGCGACGCTCGATTCACCGCAGGACCAAACTCCCGAAGCATCCGCTGTGGAGAACTTGACACGTGACCTTCGTCGCCGCTTGATGGATTATGGCTATGGCGCCACCGTGTACGAACTCGCCAGCCAGCTGGCGCCGGCGTGCAATCGGCGCGAATTGCGACGCCTGGAAAAACTGATCGGGCTGGCGTATCAATATGACGACATGGCCACCTCGCGCCCGCAGGATTTCGTCAACTATCTCGATGCCGCTAAGGTGCGTGACCCGATCGCGGCCGACGTGCGGGTTATGACGATCCATCAGGCCAAGGGGTTGGAGTTTGATATCGTTGTCCTGGCCGACTTGGAAGACCGCTTGCTGGGCCAGCGCGAGGATCTCGTCGTCGGTCGGCCTGCCCCAACCGAGCCCATCGACCGCATTTGCAGACGGTGCAGCAAAAATGTACAACGGCTGCTACCAGTAAGCTGGCAAAAGGCATTTCGAGATCAGGATGAGCAGGATCTCTCCGAGTCCCTGTGCGTACTGTACGTCGCGGTTACACGGGCGATTCATGCGTTGCATATGATCGTGTCCCCCTCGGAAAAGAATGAGAGGTCGCTTCATAAAGACTACGCCGGTCTGCTTCGCGCCGCCCTGACAGACGGCGCGCGTTTCGAGCCAGAAGCGATCGGCTTTGAGTTGGGGGATCGCAATTGGCATCGGAATCCGGGCGTTTCCCACCCACGGTCGGAAGGCGACGCTGCCAGGTCGCGCGAGGCATTGCCAGCACTTACCGTCCAACTTGCGAAACCGATTCCACGACGCTGGCGAGGACTTCAACAGACGAGTCCCTCAGCGCTCGAGGGGGGCCGTTTTTCGCGGATACCGACGGATGGTGGTAGCCGTGACTATCGATCGGCCGCACTCGCCCGCGGTACCCTGATGCACGCTTGGTTTGAAACAATCACCTGGCTGGACGACGGCTCGCCCAACGAGGAGACGCTGCGTGAGGTTGCCATGAAGCTCCCTGAGTTGGGGCTGCGCGATACAGAGATTCGAGATTTAATGGCAGGGTTCTTCGATAGGTTAGGGCAACCGCAGACAGCCGCTGCCTTGCGCCGGTCTGCCTACAGTCGGTACACCAGTTCGGAATTGCAGGTCGAGACCGAGAGATCGATCGCTTTCCGTGATGACAATCGGTTTCTAGTCGGTAGTATCGATCGGTTGGTAACCATGGGTGGCGGCGGTGCAGCACCTCCCGTTGCCGCCGAGATTATCGACTTCAAGACCGATGCACTGAATCCCCACGATGCCTCCGCCCTCGAATCCCGGATTGACATGTACCGACCGCAGCTCGAAGCCTATCGTCAGGCCGTGTCGGCCAATCTGAGAATTCCAATCCAGGCGATTACCAGTCAGCTGTTGTTTGTACACATCGACAAGCTCGTTTGCTTGTCATAGCGTTAGCCCTGGTCGCATTCGGTCGGTCCAGCACGAAGGCAATCATGAAGCGAAAAGTGCGCGACAAAAGAACTCAGGCTGTGCAGGCGACGCGTCGTGGATCGCGCTGGGCGGGCCTATGGCGTACGGTCGCCGCTTTCGGCACCGCAGCATTGTTGGTTTGGCTCATCCAACACCAGGCAACGAAAGACCCCGTGCCCCAGCTGTTTTCGGAGCTCGGGGATAGTCCAGCGACAGATGCCAGCGAGGACACAGCCGTCGCTTCGGGCTTTCGTGCCACGGAACCGAGTGCGCTACGGCCGAACGGTTCGCCACCGGCGGGAATGGTTTGGATACCGGGGGGGGAATTCTCCATGGGGTGCGAGGACCCGCGCGATCAACCAATGGGCGGCCCCGATGCCATGCGGGACGCGCGTCCCATTCACCGCGTGCGTGTCGATGGGTTCTGGATGGATGTTACCGAGGTCACAAATGAGCAGTTCGCTCAGTTTGTCGATGCCACTGGCTACCTTACGGTCGCCGAACAGACGCCCA
>SXHS01000019.1 GCA_005773145.1 Planctomycetaceae bacterium
ACTGAAGTTCTTGGTGCACAAGCATCTGCTGATGTCGCACCTGGCATTCCGCCGCGACACCAGCGACGACCAGCTGATCGTAAAGTTTGCCGTCGAGGCCGGCTCACCCGAGGTGCTCGACATGCTTTTTGTGCTCACCGCCGCCGATCTTTCGGCAGTCGGACCCGGCGTGTGGAATGATTGGAAAGGCGACGTGCTGGGCGATCTCTATGGCCGCGCGATGCGGCACCTCGCGGGGGATGCCCGAGTGGGCGACAACCAGGCCGTATCCGCCGCGCGGCTGGCGGCCGTTCGCGCTGCGATTGGAAAAGTGGAGCACGCCGCCTGGTATGATCGGCAATTGGAGGCGTTGCCGCAGGCGTACCTGTTCGGTTCGCCGCCGCAGCGAGTGGCCGCGGAACTTAAAGAGTTGGCACTGCTGGCCCCCGGCACGGTTCGAGCCCAAGGTCACTACTTACCCGAGACGCGCACCATTGAGTATGTCGTGGGCACGCACGAGTCGATCACTCCCGGAGTGTTTCACAAGCTCACCGGTGCTCTTGCCAGCCAGGGACTGCAGATACTTTCAGCCCAAATCAACACACTGGCGGACGGCCTCGTGCTGGACCGATTCTACGTGACCGACCCCGATTTCGCGGAGGCGCCGCCGGAGCATCGCATCGCCGATGTGAATCGAGCGCTGGAAGCGGCGCTTCGTTCGCCGCAGGGAGATGCGCCCGTCTTCCGCAAGGTTTGGCAGTCGAGCAGGCAGAAACTTTCGGCGGATCTGGCCCGAATTCCGCCCCGCGTGCTGGCCGACAACAGCACGTCGGATCGGTACACGATTCTGGACATCTTCGCGACCGACCGGATGGGCCTGCTGCACACGATTTCGCGCACGTTGTTTGAGCTGGGCCTGTCGGTCTCGTTAGCCAAGATTGGCACCTACGTAGACCAGGTCGTGGACGTGTTCTACGTCACCGACCAGCATGGCAACAAGATCCAGGATGAAGGCTACCTGCAGCACATTACGGCGCGCCTGCTGGCCGCAATCGAAGCCTTTGAGGAGCAGCAATGGTGAGCTGGCCTGATTCCAATTTGCCAGAAGCTGCCATCGGAGAATCAACGATGGAGAAGTCGAGAAGCAGGACTGCACGACGCGTATAATGAATCACCGTCAACGTCCGTCGTTACGAAATCGCGAGGCCTTCATGACCACACTCGTTTCGCCGCGGCAACACTTGCTCATGCCCTGGACCGTGCAGGAACGGGAGGAAAATGTTCTCGAATTCGATTACGGCGAAGGGGTGTATTTCTATGATCGGCAAGGGAATCGCTATCTCGACTTCCTGTCCCAGCTTTTCAACTGCAACCTCGGCCACGGCAATCGCCGTGTCATTGCGGCCATTCAGCGGCAGGCCGCCAAGGCGTCGTGCATTTCGCCGCAAATCTTCACCGAGGAACGCGTCGCCCTGTCGAAACAACTCGCTCAACTTGCCCCCGGCGATTTGAGCAAAAGCATTTTCGTTAACTCCGGCAGCGAGGCAGATGACCTTGCTTTCATCCTGGCCCGCATGGTCACCGGTCGGGCGAAGATCTTTGCCAAGTATCGCAGTTATCACGGCACTACGCTGGGAGGTCTCGGCGTCGGCGGCGATCCGCGCCGTGCCGCCATCGAACCCGGCCCTCCTGGCACCGTGCGCTTCTTTGATCCCTACTGCTATCGCTGCGATTTTGCCAAAACTTTCCCCGAGTGCAGCATTCATTGCCTCGACGCGCTCGAGCGGCAACTGCAACTGGAAAACCCCGCGACGGTGGCGGCCATTGTGGTGGAGCCGGTCACCGGCGCCGCCGGCGGCTTTCCGCTGCCGCCCGGCTACCTGACGCGCTTGCGCCAGCTCTGCGACAAGTACGGCATTCTGCTCATCGCCGACGAGGTTATCACCGGCTTCGGGCGGACGGGCAAGATGTTTGCCGTTGAACATGAAGGGGTGGTGCCCGACATGCTGACGCTCGCCAAGGGTCTTACCTCGGGTTACGTGCCCATGGGCGCAATTGTGGTGCGCGAGCACATCGCCCGCTATTTCGAGACGAAGATGCTTCCCCTGGGCAGCACCTGCGCCGCCCACCCGCTGGCCTGCGCCGCCGCGCTGGCCTGCCTGGAAGAATACACGCCGGAATTGCTGGCGAATGTCCGCCGCATGAGTGAGCTGTTGTTCGCTCAGTTGAGCGGTCTGGCGGCGAAGCATCGTTGCGTGGGGGACGTGCGCGGCCAGGGATTGTTGGCCTGTCTGGAGCTGGTGCGCGATCCCACCACCAAGGCCCCACTCGTGCCGCCCAATACGGATTCGCCGATCCCCCTGCAAATTCGCCGCCTCGCCTGGGATGACGGCATCCACCTCCTCGTCCGTGGCAGCCTGCTCATCCTGTCCCCGCCGTTGATCGTGCAGCCGGAACACATTGCGGAAGCGGTCGAGAAGCTGGATCGAATCCTGGCATGGGTCGATCAGATTCTGTCCAGCCAGGCGGACTAACCCAACTTCCCCAACGGCAACCGTCCCCGGGCCCGTGAACGGTTACGTGCTGGCAAAACATCGGCAAAGATTTCGGGTCGGTCATATCGGTCACAGGTCAGACACTTGCCGCGATCGGCGCTAAGATTAAGATTACTCGCAGTACGCCGTTTATCTGTGATCACCAACTGAATGGCCCTGACACCCATGTCCACCCGCTTGACTTGTCGTCGTGCGTTTTTGAGTAGCGCTGCTGAAACCGCAACAGCGTTTGTTGTCGGTTCGACTTTCGTCCGGTTGGTGTCTGGTGCGGAATGCACAAAAGGAAAATGGATCAGCCTGTTCGATGGCAAAACGCTGGAAGGATGGCACAAGAATCCACATAGAATTCAACATGGCACGGGCGGTCGATGGACCGTGGAAAACGGCACGTTGACGGGACAGCAGGATCCGCCTGGATCGGGCAACGGAGGTATCTTGCTGACCAACGAGAAGTTTGGCGACTTTGAGCTGCTGGTTGACATGAAGCCCGATTGGGGCGTTGATTCCGGCGTGTTTTTGCGTTGCAATGACCAGGGACAAGGATTCCAAATGATGGTGGACTACCACGACAATGGCAACGTTGGGCATCTAACCAGCGCAGGCATCAGGGACTTCTACACGCGCACGTTTGACATCAATGGAACGTATGACGACGGGCGGAAACTGATTGGGCTGGCAGCGGCCAAGAGTAAGACCGCCGCGAGCGTCGGGCTGGAGTATTCATGTACGCCCGAGGAGTGGATCCAAGCCTGGAAGTTCAACGACTGGAACACCTCCCGCATCCGAGTCGAGGGCAAATATCCACGAATCACGACATGGATCAATGACGTAAAGGTTTGCGTTTTTGACGGCCGCGGATCCCAGAACAAGGATTACAAGAAAGAGGAGATCTTTCAGGCGGTTGGCGCTGAAGGGAGCATCGCTTTTCAAGTTTACAATGGAAGCTACTGCCCGAAGGGCTCCCAATGCCGCTGGAAAAACATCAAGATTCAAAGGATTTGACAAGCAACGTCGTTTGCCGTTTCAACGGTCTCATGAGGAAACGCAATAGATAGTGGGACTGCGATACAGCAATACAGGCGGTTTCGAAATGGATGGCCGACCATGTCCGAGCGCTCTGACGCCGTATTACTCGAAAAGAAAAGGGCCAAGAAACACCCATCCCAGGCACCGGTTCTGTCTCGGCGCGACCTCTTCGCCGGTGCGGCCGCAGCGGCGCTGGCGATCGTGCCTCGCTCCGTGCTTGGAGGCAACGGCCAGACGCCGCCAAGCGACAAGCTCAACATTGCCGTCGTGGGAACCGGCTGCCAGGGCATTCGACATATTGAAGCGCTGCTGGCAAACCAGCCAGACATTCAGTTAGCAGCCGTGTGCGATGTCAACCGAGAAGGCAGCGACTATTATGACCTCGATGCCGAGAATGGGATCGCGGGGCGCGAGCCGGCCCGCCAGCTCGTCGATCGATACTACGCCGAGCAAACACGCACCAGCAAGTACAAAGGGTGCGCCTCGTACAGTGACTTTCGCGAAATGTTAGAAAAAGAGAAATCCATCGACGCCGTGTTGGTGGCCACGCCGGACCACACCCACGCTATCGTCGCCATGCAGGCGATCAAGGCAGGCAAGCACGTGTACTGTGAAAAGCCGCTGACGCACACGATCGATGAAGCCCGTAAACTGGCCGAGGCAGCCCGCCAGGCCAAGGTCGCGACACAGATGGGCAACCAATTCCATGCGGATGATAATCTTCGGCTACAGGTCGAAACGATCCGATCCGGGGTAATCGGTCAGGTGCGCGAGGTACATGCCTGGTGTGGGAACGCTCGTTGGCACGGCCCGTGGTCGCAGGTGTCACAGCGCCGATGGGCAGCCATTGGGCAGACTTGGGTTGCTGGTCCCGATCGGCCCCAGGACGCACCGCAGGTACCCGCTGGGTTGGACTGGGATTTGTGGCTTGGCCCGGCACCGTATCGACCCTTTCATCCCGCGTACGTCCCCTTCAAATGGCGGGGCTGGTGGGATTTTGGCTCCGGAATGCTGGGAGACATGGGCTGTCACGTCCTCGACGCCGCATTCTGGGCGTTGGAACTTGGCCATCCAACCATCGTTGAAGCCAGCTCCACCAGAGCAAACGCGGAAACCGCGCCGGTCGCGGCTACCGTTCATTACCAGTTTCCTGCCCGGGGTGATATGCCCTCGGCGGAGGTGATGTGGTACGACGGCGGTCTGAAACCCGCCCGCCCGTCAGAATTGGCAGAGGACCGCGACCTGCCCGCCCAGGGCCTGCTTTTCATCGGCGATCAGGGAAAGCTCCTGGCTGGGTTTGGAAACGCTCCGACACTGCTGCCGGAATCAAGGATGAAGGACTTCAAGTCTCCGGAGAAATCCCTGCCGCGGATCAAACCACAAGGGGAATCCAAATTGCAATTATCAGCACATCACCGGGAATGGATCGACGCTTGTCAAGGCGGGCCCTCAGCGCTGAGCAGTTTCGACTACGCCGGCCCCTTGACCGAAGCAGTTTTGCTGGGCGTTATCGCAATTCGCACCGACAAGAGGTTGCACTGGAACGGGCAGAACATGACGATTACGAACGTCCCTGCCGCGAATGCATACGTACAGACTTCCTATCGCCAGGGATGGACCTTGTAGCTGCCCTGGAAGGCGTTTGTGCGCGGCTTCCCAAAAAAAGGTCCCTATTGAGGGATTGACCAGGATCAACAAGAAAGGCAGAGGGAAATCAATGGGGCCGTTCGTGAAAATCCTGGAAAAGCCGATCGAGACCTTGATCAGCAGCGTGCCAAAATTCCACGTAGACTTACTTACCAAGGCCTTCCTACCACTGGCGCCGGGCCAACAAGAGTTCCGGGTGGATTGCCGCATCCTGATGGTGATGCCGGGCGGGCGGGACCGGTATCATTTCCACAAGAAAACGGTGAATCTGTTCACCGTGGTTGAAGGTGAGATCGACGTGACCTTAACGACGCGCAAATTCACCTGACCCATGGCCAATCGGTGCTGGTCGATGTGCTGGACAAACACGCGTTTATCGCAGGCGCCGATAAACCATGCATACTAACGGAAACACGCCTGAACGTGGATGACCAGGACGTGTTCTACTGCGATGAACATGAGCCGCAAGGCCGATCGACCACGCGTTTCTCCAGCCAGCCTTAAAGGGATCAAGGGGGGTCGCAAAGAACGGGGGGTCAGGCACATTTGCCGGGAGCCACGTTGGGCAACCACCCAACCGAACGATGCACCCTGCGCGAATTCACCGGTAAAATGAGCCAGTCCCCGGCCCCGTGAACGGTTACAAGTTTCTATTAACATACAACCCGCGCGGACTCTTGAAACGCGTGCCATGAAATTTCCCAATCTGGCGTTTCTCGCCGACTATCTGCTCCAATCAGTCATCGCTGCTCCTATCCGTCATCCAGCGACGGCCCCCCAAAACCCCACGGCCAGCGCGCATAACTGAGCAACTTTCGTAGGCTGACGCCAACGGTCCCACCGCCATTCATCGTTGGGCGAGATCAAAATCGGAATGGCTGGCGCAGTATCTCATCCGACGTGGAGGGGGTAAATCGCTTGCAATCCTCGCAAGCGCGCTACTATCCTGGAACTTGCTGCCAATGGTATGCGTCACCCGGCCTTAAACGAGTAACAGTTTTGCCGCATCGCCCCCCATAGGTGTTGCCGACCGCGCTGGTTTAAGGACCAGGGTGCTGCGGGGGCGAAGGGGTTGGATTCTGGAAACAACGTTGCCATTGGAGTTCCATCCAATTCAGTGAGGCGGCGATACATGCAACGCCATCGTCAACGGCACGGTTTCTGCACTACCCTAATGGGTGCGAATTCGTGGGCTTATCGTGCAGCGACAGTCGCCGTTCTCATCGCAACTGCCGCAAGTGTTCCCTGGGCTGACGCGGCAACGACGCGTTACGTCAACCCTGGCGGCGACATCCAGGCGGCGATCGATGCGAGTCTGTCGGGTGATACGGTTCATCTGAATGCTGGTACGTTCAACATCAGCAGCACCATCGCCGCCAAGACCGGGGTCATCATCGAGGGCGCAGGAAGGACTAGCACCACGGTCGTAAAGTCTGGCGGCGGCACGATCATCGATCTGAATGGTCGCAGCAGCGTGCAGATCGCCAACCTCACGCTCAATGGAAGCGGCAGTGCTCTTTATGGGATCGATGGGTCGAATGGCTCGGGGCACTACATCCACGACAGCGGGATTCAGAACTTGGGCGCTAACGCCAACGGGATCCGCTTCTCTGGAGTGGGCGGGAACTATAACTACGTTGGTGGCGTGACCAACTCACGCATCGTCAACAACCAGTTCTCCAATATCGGCGTCGGTTCACAGTGGGGCGCCGGGATCCGCATGGCCTGGGGATCGTCGGGAAACCAGGTGATCGGGAACACGATTGCCAATGCAGGTCGAGGGGGGATCTTTGGCAACGACGGTTCCACCGATCTGGTGATTAAGAACAACACGGTCACCGGTTCTGGCTCCGGCGGCACGGGTCTGGGCATTGAGGTCTGGAGCAACTGCGACCGGTCGGTG
This sequence comes from Planctomycetaceae bacterium, assembly GCA_005773145.1. Taxonomy (GTDB): domain Bacteria; phylum Planctomycetota; class Planctomycetia; order Pirellulales; family Pirellulaceae; genus SXHS01. The sequence goes on from SXHS01000019.1 coordinate 7,111, forward strand.
ATCCAAAACAACAACGTCGACCAGTGGCTCAGCGTGGACAGTTCCAACCAGGTGGCCGTGCGTAACAACGCAGTCAACGGCGGATTTATCGGCCTGGAGATGGGCACCGCCGGCAGCGATAACATCTTCAGCGGCAACACCGTCACCGGTGCCCAGACCGGCATTTCCATGTCCAATGCCGGCACCAAACAGCGGATGTTGTTTGCCAACAACACGGTCTCGTCGAGCAGCCAGTGGGGCGCGCAGATCGCAGGCGGCGACGGCAACCCGACTATACAGCAGTTGTATTTCTACAAGAATACAATCCAGGGAACTGGCGGCACCTTTTCCACTGCAGGGACTGGGCTCCGATTCAATACCGATTTTGTGACGGCCATCCAGAACATCACCCTGGATAGCAATACGATTACGAATAACAACGGCATGGGAGTTGCGCTCGGGAGTTGGCCGGGCACAAACAATTTCAGGAACTTGCGCGTCGTCAATAACACGATCAGCAATAACCACGAGTTGGCTGTCGCGGGCAGCTTCGGCGGGGGACTGGCATGGATGTTGGGGGCCCCACCCGCCGGCCTAGGCATGACTTTCGCGGGCGCCGCTGCATCTGACAACAACAGAAATCCCGTAAACGAGTTAAATTGGTCAGGGAATACCCTTACGAACAACGGCACCGGCTACATCGGCAGCCCTTGGCCCTCGGACCGTCAAAATGCCAACAACCAATGGACCTCGACGGGCACGTTTTTCCCGGGCCATTTGCCGTCGGTTTCCATGAATGCCCCCAGCCTGGCAAGCGTAGGTACGCCCGTGCAGTTCGGAATGAGCTACGTCCAGGGGGGCGCCGGCCCGCTGGGCAATGTCCTCTGGGACCTGGGCGATGGTCTTCCGAGCACGACGCAGACCCCTTCTCTCACGTACTTGGCGCCCGGCACCTATAACATCGGTTTGGTGGTGTGGGACACGTCGGGCAGGTCCGCCTTTCAGGAACGGTCGCTTGTGGTGAACCCGGCATACTATTGGGCGGCAAGTGGGTTGGCAAAAGGCGGCAGCGGAACGTGGGGCACCACCATTCAGTGGCACAATGGGGTCGACAACTACGTGGCCTGGGCCAATGGCAACGAAGCCCATTTCACCACCACCGCCGGCACGGTGCTCAACACCAGCAATCGCACGGTACTCGGATTGGTGTTCGCTAAAGGCGGATACACGCTCGGCGCCAGC
>SXHS01000122.1 GCA_005773145.1 Planctomycetaceae bacterium
GCGGACAGAGCGGGGAGAAAGTCGTAGCCACGTGTTCTCTCTGTCCCGCAATGACTCGAGCACGGCAACCATGGCCAAATCACGCCCTAACGGGTTTACCCTCGTTGAGCTCTTGGTGGTGATCGCCATCATCGGCATTCTAGTGGCGCTGTTGTTGCCGGCCGTGCAGGCGGCGCGCGAGGCGGCGAGGCGGACGCATTGCACCAACAATCTCAAGCAGTTGGGTCTCGCGATTTTGAACTACGAACATGCCAACCGAATGCTACCACCGGCGGGGTGGAAAAATATGATGACGGGCATTCCCGACAAGGGCCATCCACAAGGGATCAGCCTGCACGGGCTGGTGCTGCCTTATGTGGAAGAACTTGCCGTGGAGGCGGAACTGAGGCAGATCAATCTGTTCCTTCCTAGCAAGGCTGAAGAGCGCCGCATGTCTCCCTACGTGTGCCCGAGCGCGGTGACGGCCGAATTTCCGATTAGCAGCGTCGTCTACTTCGTTCAGCATTACAATCCAGTGCTGGGCGCCAAGGGCGCCAATTTGTGGGGCGGTCCCGCGTACAACGTCACGGGAAGTTACGGCGGTTACGCCAATACGGGCGCCCACATCTTCGACAAGACGTTTAAGATCGCGAAGATCGTCGATGGAACGAGCAAGACCTTCTCGCTGGGAGAAATGTCGTGGATTGGCGGCATGGACGCCGCACTTTGGCCGCGTAGCACGAGCGGTGGCTCCGACAACTTTGCCTCGTACTGTTGCCGGAATCTGACGTACGGCATCCATTCCGAACGGATGCTCACCAGTTGGACGAATCTCAATGACGTGAGCTTCGGCAGTGCGCATCCCGGCGGCGCGCACTTCCTGCTGCTCGACGGCTCCGTGCACTTCTTTGATGAGATTACCGAGTTCAAGATATTGCAGGCGTTTGCCACGCGTACCGGGAACGAGCAACTGTCATCACTCTAAATCAGATTCGTCAATGAGACCATTTCTATCTAAAGGAGATCGCCAGACAAAGCACCACCCAGCAGCGCATCTGTGCAACTTATTCAGTCGGACGAACCCGTGTGCCCTACCTCAACTCTTATTCGGAGGAAAGTCAAATGAACGCAAGAAATCTCATCGCCATCGTTGTGACGTCCATGATCACGTTGACCGCAGCAACTATTCAGGCGGCCACCACAGGTTATTGGCGATTCGAAGAGGCGTCGGGACAGGCCTTGGATTCCGCGGACGATCGCCACGGCACCCTATTGGGCGGCGCGGCGCGCAGTATCGACATCTTCGGTTCACCAGTTCCTCAAACAGGGGAAGCCAACACGCAGTCGATGTCTTTCGACGGTCTCCCTGGCAGCGCGGTCACCATGGGTACTGCGGTTGAGGTGTTAAATAACGACTTCACTTTGGAAACCTTCGTGAAGATCAACACAAACGGCGCCGTGAATTTTCCTCTCTTAGCAGGCAAACTGGTGTCGGGCAACTTTTCCGATAAGGGTTGGGAATTGCAGGCGCGACCCGATGCGGCCAATGGCGGTGGCGAGGCCGGTCCTGGCAAATGGAGAGCGCTATTCAGAACTCGTGACGGCGGGGCCAGCGACGATCTGTTTAGCGCCGATTTGGACTTCAATGTCTGGTACCACCTCGCTGGCACGCGAGAGGGAAACAATCTAGCCCTGTTTATCAATGGCAGCCCCGTTGCCACCGACACGGTCAGCAATAGTGGAGATTACAACAGCGCTCAGGAATTCTCGGTTGGAGGCGCCATCTCAGGCGGCGGCAGCTTTGGCCGCGCGCTCAATGGCTTCGTCGACGAAGTTCGCTTGAGCAATGTGGCTCTGGAACCCAGTCAGTTTTTGAATGCCCCGATCCCCGAGCCATCTTCCGCAACGCTGCTAGGGCTGGGCGCGCTTGGCCTCGTGCGACGCCGCAGAAAATAAGCCAGTTCATCAATTCACGACGAACTGCAATTGCCCCGACCTGCAAAAGTCCGAGCAGCCAACCGTATTTACGAGCAATGACAGAACTTTTTCGGGCAATTTACGTCTTCGCCGCGCTATCCTACGCGCTGACGGTACCGCGCCACCCAGCATACGCGCAGTCCACAGCGCACTTGCTGTTCTGGGATGTGTCAGATGTAACTGACGTTGCGGGCCCCATCCGCTTCGGGGCTGAAAAACTGCAACCGTTAATCCTCGGTGGTTGGCCGGGTGGTCATTTTGGCACGGCTGTCAAGCGCGATGCCGATCGCGTGTGGGTATATGGTTGGTCGATTCGAAATAGGGAAGACCGCGACTGCCGGATGTTGGAGATTCGTCGCACTTCCACTGGTGACGGCACAAACTTCACGGAAGGTGAGGTCGTACTTGCGATAGACCAGCCGGGCGCACAGGGGTTTGTGAATATCGTGCACCGCCCAACGGACAACAGGTTGTTCGCGTTTTCGTGGGAAGCCGGCGCAATGCGCGTTTGGCGCGGCGAGGCCGACGGCACGAATTGGGCGGACCTGGGCGTTGCATATCGTGGTCACGATGCCATGAATATTATTTGGCACCCAGGCCTGAACAAGTTCTTGAACTTCCAGACGTACCTTGAGCCCTGGCCCGAGAAAAACCCTGACGACAACCTGGCCAATCTTCGCCGCGTGCTGCAATTCAAAACTTCTGACGACGGCATCCATTGGGAGGATATTTCACCAGACTTCCTCGGTGGTGAGCCCTTTTGGGAACCTGATGCAGGGGACGATCCCGCCACGGAGTTCTATCGGGTCGCCGCGTTTCCGCACCTGGGCCGTTATGCAATGCTGCTCTTGGTCTACAAGGCAGATCCCGATCGTGTTGGTCAGCACTCTCAAGAACGCTTACGCACCGAATGGGCAATCAGCCGTGACGGTTTGAATTGGACTCGTCCCTTCCGCGGCACGAATGCGGAAGAACATTTGGGTTGGACACCGGTCCAAGGTCCGCTGCCGATCGACGACACATTCAAGATGTATCACCATGCCGACGCGGCGGAAATTTCGCACGATCGCATCTTTTTCGTCACCAGCGACAATCAGGCACAGTTCGCGACGCAACCGTTTGCGATGCCGGCCGGAGGGCTGTTTCTCAATGCGAATGTTGCGATCAGTGCTCACTCGCGCGTTGAGGCAGAGTTGCTCGACAGCAACGGAAATGTAATTGCCGGCTACGAGCGGGATCAATGCGTCATCGCCGGTCAAAATGTACATGCGATCCCATTAAGCTGGAACGGCAATGAGAGCGGAGCTTTTGCGGGATCGCCGACTCGAGTGCGCTTCCATTTGCGCGATGCCAAGATCTTCGGCGTCTCATACAAGAGTTCGCTCAAAGAGAATTTGAAGCAGCAATGAATAACAACGCTAATTCTGTGGTGACATTGGTGGCGATCGTGCTTGTGGCGCTGCTGCTCGGGTGCAATCGGGTGGAGCGGCTCCCCACGGCGCCGACTCGAGGGGTGATCCTATTCGACAATCAACCGGTGGCGTCTGCGCACGTGACGTTCACCCCTGAACGCGGCCGGTCGGCGTCGGCCGAGACGAAATCCGACGGGTCCTTTGTGCTCGGCACTTACGATCCCGATGACGGCGCGATTGTCGGTGAACACTTCGTGACAGTGACAGCCCGCGACGCCGGCGAAGTAAACACACCGGGCGCGCCCGGAATCGCCCGGCCGGGCCGATCCCGACTTCCCGAGCGGTACGGCAATACGGGAACCAGCGGCTTACGCTATAAAGTAGAACCTGGCCAGGAAAACGTGTTTGAGATTCGACTTACGACGAGCAACGGAAAGTGACAGACCATGAGAACACTAATTTGCTCGATGCTTTTGTGCGGACTCTTTGCGCAGCCAACCAAGGCTGTGGAACCGATCGACATTGGTCACAACTGGCAGTTGTTTTTGGATGACCACGTGGTTGCCCGCTCGACTGGTTTAGACCGTGTGCTGCACCCACCGCGGCCGCGAGGTGTGGTGATTACCGGAGACAAGCCGTGGGAGACGTATGGCGCGGAGCTCTTGTACGGCACGCCGGTGGGCCGGTACGAGGATGGCACTTTCTTCATGTTCTACCGGGCGATGTGGTGGAAAGCTCGGACGGACGAAAGTTCTGATCGCCCCCACGATATGACCTTTAGCGTTGGTTATGCGACCAGCCAAGACGGCATCCACTGGGAAAAACCCAACCTCGGCCTAACGACTGCGCCCGCTGAGGTGAGGATGAAAGGGCATGGGCCGGAACCCCACGGCGAAACGCAGGCCAATAACATCGGTGTGCCGATTTTGGATCCCACCGACTTGGGCATGTACGGCAATGTTGCGGACCCGCAAAAGCGATTCTTGTTTCGGATTCCCGATTCGCAACAGGCGGCACTCTCGGTTGTCGAAGGGAAGTGGGAAGCCTACTTCTCGCCGAAGATACCCGATTTTCAGAACGATCCCCAGTGGCGCGAGAAGTTGACGCCGGTGGGTAGCCCGCTCAGCCCCAGGCGGCACATGGTCAACTTCTGGGACGATGCGCACAAGGAATGGGTCTCGTTGGACCAGGGCGTTGTCGGCCATTGGATTCCTTCGCGCGAGATTGCGCGGTTTGCTTCGCCCGACCTGAAGAAATGGAAAACGGAAGCCGTGCTCTATCCCGACGCGGACGATCAGCACACGGCGGAGTGCTACGACGAACCGATGACATTGCACCCGTATTACAGCGACGGCCTGGTGTTCGGCCTGTTGAGCTGGTTTCATTCCGATCGCACCGATCTCGACGGCGGGGCGGTATTGAAGCCCAGCGAACAGCATCCGTACCGCTGGCCGTGGCACCGCAAGGGCATTTGCGACACGCGAATCACCATCAGCCGCGACGGCGGCAAAACCTGGGACCGGACCGTCAGTCGTCAGCCGTGGATCGCCTGTTCGCCGGACGAACATGCTTCCGACCGGCAGGCGTATCGCCCCGCGCCACCGGTGCGCGTGGGCGATGAGGATTACTTCTATGTCACCACGATGAATGGCGATCATTTAGTGACGCGGAACAACCCCGGACAAGACAGTTACTATCACGACCGCATCGTGAAGATGGAAATCTTACTCTACACGCAGCGGCATCATGGCTTCGTCAGCATGCGGGGCGGGGCCGCGGAACCCGAAGTGCTGATTACCAAGCCCGTGGTATTGAACGGCGATAAACTGGAATTGAACGTGGACGCAAGCCACGGCGAAGTGCGCGTGGAGATTGCCTCCGCGGCGGACGACGCCGTGGTCCTGTTCGACGGAACTGTTCCCGCTTACGCTCCTCATTTGGCGCCAAGCTTGCCGGGCTATGGGTACGAGGACTGCGAGCCGATTCTCGCCAACCGCGTTGCTCACCCGGTTGTCTTTAAGAACAAAAAGAGCTTAAAGGAATTGGCCGGCAAACCGGTATTCTTAAAATTTCATCTTAAGGATGCCGATCTGTATGGTTTTCGCGTCGTTCCGTCCACCGAAAAGGAGTGATGTGCAAGGCATCGATTTTTCCAGATCGTTTCTAACTTTCCGCCTGGACACGCTCAAACATCCACCGCGGACGGTGACTCAGCCGCAGCCGTTTACGCTGAACAACGCCCGCATTCCACTCGAATGCCGCTGCCTGATTCGTGAGCGAGACACCAATCGGCAGGAAGAGTTCGTATTGGGGGCCAGTTGCAAGACGGAGCGGGTGGGCGTGGATTGCGACATTTGGCCCCAGCCCAACGCCGATTTCGCGCCCATCTACTCGCTACGTCAGTTCGCGCACGTCAAGACTTATGATCGCGCTGGCCGAACGGTTCCGCTCTATCCTCCGTCGCTGGGACAACAGAGCGAACGGCCAAGCGGATTGTGCGAGGGAGTGTTCGACGCGGTGCGAATTGACCTTTGCCGCGTCGACGCAGAGTTGCTGACGGACGTTGAGTCGATCATTGAAAGCACGCTCAATAACTGGCCGTTGGTGGCCCGCACGCGATTGGAAACACCAAGGTACGTCGTCGAGCTTGACTATCCCATCAAGACGATTAACGTCAGCGAGCGCGACGCCATCTATCAAACCGACACCGGTCCCGTGCTGTTGCCCGATCTGTCACGAGACTTCGACCAGATGCTCGATGGCCTGGAACTGGCGTATTGCGCTTTCAACAACCCTGGGTGGATCGAGTTCCTGGTCCGCGCGCCGTCGGAAGTAGCTCCCGGAGTGAGCGTGTATCATTACTGCAGGCCGCAACGGTTCACAGCGCAGAACCAGGTCTTGCGACTGGTGAGTCAACGAGAGATCGTGCGCGAGTCGAAGCATGCCGAGGTTTGTGCTTGATGGCAAGAGATCTGTCAATCCGCATCGGTTTCGGCTTATTGCTTTCGTTGTCAGCAATGAATGCTGCCGAGGCCGACGACTCCAAGCTATTGTTGCTCGACTCTCGACTCATCGAGCAGGTGCGCGGTGCGCGGCTCACCGTCGGACAGGTTGAGAAACATTCGGGCGATCCGCTGTTTTCCGCCGACCGGCCGTGGGAACAACGTTTGGACAACGTCTATGCCAACGTGATTTTCGATGAAGACGCCAAATTGTTTAAGTGTTGGTACAGCCCCTTCATTTTTGACGGCGCCATCGAGAACACTCCGCGAGATCAACGTGACCGCGTGACCTACGTGGAAGCGTGGAGGAAGACAACGAAACCGCGCGAAATGGGGCTGTGCTACGCAACCTCCGCCGATGGCATAGTATGGAAAAAGCCATCACTGCGACTCTACGAATACAAGGGATCGTTGGACAACAATCTGACGTTACGCATACCGCCGGAGGGCCCCCACGGCACGGGCGTCTTCCGCGACGAACGAGAGACCGATTCGCGGCGCCGGTACAAGGCATTTTTCTCCATGAACGGCGGTCTCTGGCTGTCGTGTTCTCCAGATGGGCTTGCCTGGGATGCGGCCACCCGTTGCGAAGGCACGGAGGTGGCAGGAGACACGCACAACAACCTACTTTGGTCATCGGCGCGACAGAGATATGTGGCGTTCACACGCACCTGGGGTGACGGGATTCGCCAGGTGGCCAGGACTGAAACTGTCGACCTCCGTGCTTGGACGAAGCCGCAGGTAGTGCTGCAGGGTGAGGATGCACGGCATCAGACGTACGCGATGCTCGTGTTTCACTATGCCCAGGTGTACCTCGGTCTGCTGATGATTTTCGACACCACCTCGGACCGCATCCATTGCGAGCTGGCTTGGAGCCCCGACACGATCGAGTGGCATCGCGTCAGCCCCGGCACGCCCTTGATCGCCAATGGACCGCCGGACAGCTACGACTTTGGCTGCGTGTTCGCGGCTGCCTATCCGATTTTGCAAGCCGGTCGCATCCTGCTCTACTACGGCGGCAGCAATGGTCCGCATGGCAATTGGCGTGACAGTTTTCTTTGCCGAGCCGAGTTGCCGATCGACCGTTGGGCAGGATATGCCCCGGAATCAACAGATGCTCCTGGTCATTTGGTTACACGGCCTCTGCTCTGCACGGGTGGTACATTGCACGTCAATGCCGACGCCCAAGGCGGCGCGCTACGTGTGTCGGTGCTAGACGAAAACGGCGTAATGCTGGCTGAATCGGAACCCATCCATACTAACGTAACCGACGGTGCGGTACGGTGGACGACGGGCAATAACCTTGCGGCGCTAGTTGACAGAACCATACAATTCCATTTTGAATTGGACCGCTCGCGGTTGTACGCGATCCGCTTTGCGCGGACGCCATGACGTGACGTCTCGGCCGTGGGCGACGTCAGCGGCAGCACCCTTTTCATGTCCCACGGATCGCAGCGATGCAGTTCAATCGGCCGGATGCAGTGGCAGTGAACTGTGGAGGTCAATTTCGCCGCGCACAGTGGCGTGTCTTGCTGGCGACGATCTTCTGCTACCTGTTTTACTACACGGGCCGCCAGACCTTTGGCTTCGCTATTCCGGGAATTCAACAGGAATTTGGGGTAAGCAAGACGCATTTGGGCTGGGTCAGTGCCGCGATGTTGTGGACTTATGCGATCGGACAAGCGATCAACGGCAATCTGGGCGATCAGTTCGGCGGCCGGCGGATGATGAGCCTCGGCGCGGTGCTGTCCTGTGGGCTTAACTGGCTGCTCAGTTTCGCTACTGATTTCCGCGGCTTGCTAACGGCATGGGCCGCCAACGGCTACGCACAGTCGATGGGTTGGGCGCCGGGCAGTCGGGTGCTGTCGAATTGGTGGGGAAGTCGCCACCGCGGTCGGGTCTACGGCGCCTACGTATTCGCGGCCGGCATGTCGAGCGTGCTTGCTTTTGCCACTTCCGGACTGATTCTATCGCTGCACTTGGATTGGCGCTGGATCTTCCGCCTTCCGGTACTGTTCCTTTTGTTGGGTGGGGTAGTCTATTTCGCGTTGGTCCGAGACCGGCCCGAGGATCGCGGGTTTCCGCCGCTTGATTACGAGGGAGAGCCCATCATCGACCATGAGACTAGCACGGTGGCGTTATCTCACGAGGGCCTGTTGGCTCGTTACCGCTTCGCATTCTCCAATAGGCCTTTCTTGTTGGCCTGTGCCGCCATCGGATTCCAGAGCTGCGCACGCTACGGACTGCTGATCTGGGTGCCCGTTCACTTGCTAGGTGCCAACTGGCGGGAAGACACCTCCGGTAAATGGGTCAGTCTGGCGCTGCCGTTGGGAATGGCCGCGGGCGCTTTGGTCAGCGGCTGGCTGTCCGACCGCGTCTTTGCCGGCAAGCGGTCGATGTTGATCGTAGTCTCGATGGGCTTGGCCGCGTGCATGGCACTCGGAATGTATCTGCTACAGAACCGTTGCTTGGCCGGTATTCCTTTGCTGTTCTTATGTGGCTTCTTTGCCTACGGTCCGCAGGCGGCGTTTTGGGCGCTGTGTCCCGATTTACTCGGGCGCCGGCGGGCCGGAACCGGCACGGGTATCATGGACGCCTTCGCGTACGTGTTCGCCGGATTGGGCGAACCCTTGATCGGCTGGACGATCGAGTACCACAGCGGACAGACTGCGATCGTATTTCTAATCGTCGCTACAAGTTGCGTATGCAGTGCCGTACTTGCCTCGTTCATTCGCCGGTAGTACACGCTCCCCTGCGCAGCGCAATCAGTTTGGATTGGGGCGGCGTCTTGAGCACCAAAGTTCCCAGGTTGAACGCTCTGCGGGGTCCGCGCTATAATGCTTGCATGAATCTCGTCGAGTTGGCACAACGGATCAAGTCCATTCGACTCGAACAACGATTGACCCTGGCGGAAGTCGCTTCGCGTACCCGACTCACGCGAAGTTGGCTTTCCAAGGTCGAGAATTTTCGAGTGACTCCCTCGCTGCCAGCGTTGGGGCAGATCGCTAAAGCCTTAAATGTCACCGTCGCGCAACTCGTCACGGATCTTGAAACGCGGCCGCAACTCGTCGTTATTCGGCGGAACGAGCGACAGGTGGTCGAGCGAGACCGCCCACAATCGCACATTGTGTACGAGTCGTTGGCCTTCAGGTGGTCGGGCCGCAAGATGGACCCTTTCTGTCTCACAGTGCCTACGGGTGAAACCAAGCGGCCGGCGATGCCGCACGAAGGAGAGGAGTTCCTCCTGGTTCTTTCGGGACGCGTCGATTTCGAATACGACAAAGAGCTATTGCGCCTGGAAGCTGGCGACAGCCTGTACTTCGACGCGAACGTGAAACACCGACTGATCAACGGTTACAAAAAGCCAGCCCAGGTGTTGTGCGTGTTTCATGGAAATAACGGTGAGAAATAAACTTGGGAAATGGTCTTTTGCAAACTTGAGATTCAAGGTCACTTTGTTTTGGACGACAGGCCGGATTGCAGGGTCAGAACAGTTTATTGCTGACGAGACTTGCGGGGCCTGCCGCGGGGACGGAGGGTGAGGTCGAGGTCAAGTTTCTTTGCCAGCCGCTCGACCCAGGCGGGGCTGCCCTACGGGAGGCCGGTTGCGTTGGGTCGGCGAATCGAGGCCAGAGTGCTCTTCGGCAACGGCTGATGGACCTTCTCGGGCCCCTGGTATGTGGTTTTGAATCGAAGAAATCCTTGATTGGAAGCATTATCGGACGACCTCTGTACGGAATTGGGAGTTTCCCAGTTTCATCACAGGAGGTGGTTTATGGGAGTTGCTCATTCGAGGAAGCGAGGCCGCAATCGTCGGCTGCAGATGATTCAGAAACCGCGTGGCGTGATTCATCCGCGCGTGCAGCAGGTGGGGCCCGAGCACTTCGGCGTGCTGAGTGTGGATTGCGCCAAGGCGCGCTCCAAGGGGATGCTTGCCGATTTCTATGGCAATGTGCTGGTGGAACCATCGCCAGTTGAGCACAATCGCCCGGGCCTGGAATTGGCCGTGCTGATGGCGCGTGACGCGATGATCCAGCAGGATCTTTGCGACGTGTTGGTAGCGGTGGAGCGCACGGGGCGCTTTTCTTCCTTTTTCGTCATGGCTTCATCATTTCGACGCCGGTTCGTTCTGCCAGTCGAATCGACCGCAAGTCCGCGGGAACCGACGGAATGGGAAGCAACCAGAATGCCTGTTCGGCCAGAGCCGATCGGTTGTTGCGCATCGGGTGAGAACAGCGAATCGCGGGCCAACGCTACCGTCGCCCAGCCTCAAAGACCGATCGATCCGCGAGCGCCGCGCGGTGTCTGGCTATTTGGCGTCCGCGAAACGTAAAATATCATCTCCGATTGCCGTCGTCCCTCATCCCTCGCACCCTTGGCCATCTTGCACCAATCGATGATCACGCACGCAACGCCGCTGTTGGCGTATCTTCACTCTGCGTTGGGTCGGAAACGCAAAGTCGTCAAGGAGCTGCTCAAGCACGGCGCCGTGACCGTCAATGGCCGGACGGTAACGCAGTTCGATCAGCCGCTGCTGCCAGGCGA
>SXHS01000123.1 GCA_005773145.1 Planctomycetaceae bacterium
GCCCCAGGAAGAGCGTGGATCCGAACGTCTGTGTTGGCCAAAGGCCAACGTCACGAGCCGGGACGACGGTGCGCCGTGGGACCCTCGGGATGACGTGTCCCACAACCGCGCATCGATCCTCATCGAATACCGAATACCGAACAACGAATGCGCACATCGGGTGAATTTGGCCTTCGGCCAAAGATTCGCAAATGGTGCCATCAACCTGGGGCGTTACCCCAGGCTACGGTGACTTCAGGCCTTCGGCCTGTGGGAGCGGTAGCCGCTGGGCGAAAAACGCACCGGCGTGTGGCGGGGAGGGATTTTTGTTAGCGGCGTTCACTCCAAGCGGCGGGTAGGTCCACAAAACGTCCTGTGATCAAGTGATCGTCGCCGTTGTGGAAGTAGTCCACAACAAATCGCTTGCTCGGGCCAACCGGCACGGAGACGGGATAGCTGCCATCCACGATGGGCTGGCCATCCGCGCGGTACCGATAGCAGGGATGCCTTTGATCGACTTGCCATTCGACGAAGTTGGGATCGTCGCTGATCGCCATGACCACCGACACCATGCGGGCGTCGGAGTACAACACGACCGGTCGGCCCTCGTGTAGAAAGATCTGCGCGGGGGATGTGGCCCGCCGATCCCTGAGATTTGTCTTTACTGGAGTGGACCAGCTTCGCCCACGGTCCGTGCTCTCGGTCTTGTAAAACCACCCGCCCCCCTGCGGTGCGTTATTACGCAGGATGCCAATCAATCGGCCATCCGCCAATTCGCAGAGGTCCCATTCGTCTCCCATGTATCCCGGTGCGTTGGGGACCTCGACCACATCCCAGCGGGAACCGCCATCCGTCGATATGCCGGCCAACGCGATTTCACCGCCGCCCCTATAGAAGGGCATCACCAGTTCACCCGTGGATAAACGCACGACCGCCGCACGCGTGCGAGCATCTTGATCGCAGACGAGATACGGGCCTTCCCAGGATTTGCCGGCATTGCGGGTCCTCAGTGTCATGGTGCGCGAGACACCTTCGCTTGTAAACGTATTGAAGTTTACCAGCCATTCATTGTCACTGAGGGCCAGGATGGCATTGTTGCGGTCATCAATCCCGGGTTCATCGTAGAAGGTTCGCGGGGTGGTCCAGGTGACGCCTTGGTCGTCACTCTCGGTTAGCATCATCTTGCCGGTTGACGAAAAGTTGTGGCGGTCCCCCTCTCGCCACACGCACACCAGTTTGCCTCCGGGCGTGCGGCAGATCCACGGCCAGCCGGGGTACGTGCCGCGATAGAGGGTCAGCGGAGTGGCGGAAGCCGTCTTCGCGGATGTAGCGTCGACGGTGGTCGACTCGTCGCGCGCGGCCTCGGCGGCTACCAGCATCCTCGCTGTTGCGGCCGCCAGTGCAACCAGCAGGGCTACACATTTAGCGCACTTTGCGCCTTGCCGAAGCATGCGACTCCAAGCGAATCGCGGGGGACGGGATGGGGCCATCTCACAGGTCTCCTCGTCATTGGTAACGGTGGTTGATTCTTGTGCTATTCGATTCCGTCGTGGCCGCGCCTGGACATGGCGTTACGGTTTTTCCGCATCCGGACATGCGCAGACAAGTTGGTGGCAGCCTGGGCAGCCCGATCCATATTTGCGACTGACGGCTTCACTGAGGTCGACTCCAGCCACATTGGCAATCGTGGCCAACCAGGCCAGAACGTCGGCGAATTCCTCCATGCGGTTTTCATGATCCTCTTGGCGCAAGGCGGCCGCCAACTCGCCCACTTCTTCCATTAGCCACATGAATGTACCGTCGACACCACGAGCCAGATCCTTGTCGCCGTACATCTTGCGGATCAGCTGTTGAAAGTCAGACAATGTGACGGACATGGCGGGCGAGGTCATGAGTGGGCTCCAAAACGAGCATCAGCGGGCGTCGGCCATGGTTGCCAGTTGGGTTGTGGACCGCGTTTGCTCTTTTTCCAGGAACGTGCGGCCGTACTTGACATTCACATGGTCCCAGGGCAGCTTGTCGTGCAACTGGTAGGGTTGATGTAGCGCTTGATCGACGTCAATTCCGGTGTCGCGCAGGGCCTGCCACCAGCGAGGCAGGTTGCGATGTTCCATCCAGCCATCCAGGCGGGCTCCGCGTTGCCAGGCCAATTCGATGGCCGCAGCGACGCGCCGATCTCCGCGGCTCAGCACGCCTTCCAGCAGACTCGTCTCGATATCGTGACACTTGATTGTCACACTCCGCACCTTACGCAATTGGCGCAGGTAGCGGTGGGATTGCTCGAAGTAGTCGCGGGTTTGCATGGCGTTCCACTGGTAGGGCGTGTGGGCCTTGGGGACGAAATTCGAGACGCTGGCCGTGACGCGTCCGAAATGCCCCGTCTCTTCTTTGGCGATGTAGGAGATGGTCTCTGCCATCTCGACGATCCCCTCCAGGTCGACCGGCCGTTCGCCGGGCAGGCCACACATGAAGTACAGCTTGACGCTTTGGAAATTGCGGCGAAACGCTTGTCGACATCCTTCAAACCAGTCGTCGTTCTTGATTTTCTTGCGGATTTGTTCGCGCATGTCGTCACGGGCGACTTCGGGGGCCAAGGTGAGCCCCGACCGGCGGTCCGTTCCCAAGAGTTCCGCGATCGATCGCAGCTGTTCGTTCACACGCAGGCTGGGTACGACCACGCCGACTCCCAATGGTGTGAAGACCTCCTTGAGTCGGCGAATCAGCGCCTCAAAGTGGGGATAATCACTGCTTGAAAGCGACAACAGCGAGATCTCGTTGAAACCGGTGGCCCGGTAGCTTTCCAAGGCGCCCGAGACGATGGTCTCGACGGACCGGCAGCGTAGCGGCCGTTTGATCACCGTGCTCTGGCAGAACCTGCACTGCCAAGGACAGCCGCGCATGATCTCAATCGCGATGCGGTCATGTACGCATTCAACGAAGGGGACAATGGGGCGGGTCGGCAACGGCATGGCCTCAAGATCGGCGATCACGGCGGGCTCGATCGTTTCCGGCACCTCACGCCGCTTGCGATTCATGGCGATCATGCGGCCGTCGCGGTACTCCGGCTCATAAAACCGTGGCACGTAGCAGAAGGGAAAGGTGACCGCCATCTGCAGCAAAACTTCTTCGCGCTGTCGCTGACCGCGGTCGCCGGTCGCCAGGCCCTCGCGGGTACGCAGTTCCTCCTTCAATCGCAGCCAAAGCGCACAGATGGGGGGGAGGCTGGGCTCACCGTCGCCAATCACAAACACGTCGATAAACGGCGCCAGCGGCTCAGGATTCTGCGCACACGGACCGCCCGCAATGATCAATGGATCATGCATCGTCCGGGCGTCGGCGTGGAGTGGAATGCCTCCCAGGTCGAGCATGGTCAGGACATTTACCGACGAAACCTCATACTGCAGACTGATACCCACCACGTCGAACTGTGCCAGAGGGGTGAAAGACTCCAGGCTGTAGAGGGGTAATTGATGCTGGCGGAGGTGCCGCTCCCTATCCAGCCCCGGTGTGAATGCCCGCTCGCAA
>SXHS01000124.1 GCA_005773145.1 Planctomycetaceae bacterium
ACGGAGCGGACTCGCGGATGTTGAGCTCAGCCAAGAGGTTCATGGCCTCGACGCGCAAACCCGGCTGATCGGTCATCATCGCGCCCATTAAGGGTGTGGTGGCCACAGAACCCAATTGTGCAATCGCCCGCCGCAGCCGCGCTTGCGCAGTGGGCTTATTTTCTTTTTGAATCGCCAGCAACAGCGGCCCCACGGTGGCCGCAGATCCGCCGCGCAATTGGTGCATGGCCTTACGGGCCCGCAGATCGTCGTCTCCGCGCAACGCTTGAATGGTGGCGGCGAGTCTTTGTGGATCGGTTTGCCAGCGGTCCGCCCCTGCCAGAATCGAATCGGCCACCTGCTTGCCCTCAGGCTGCAGCGTGGGCGCCAGCGAGAACCGGAACAACCGGGCCGATCCGACCTCTCGCAGGACGGCGTCAGCCTGTTCCGGAGAGAGCGGTGCCGCCGCAATGGCCTGCAGTCGCTCGCGAGCCAACTCGGGATGCCCCAGGTTGAGCAGCGTTTCGGCGGACCGCAAACGGCCAGCAGGGGTGGTTTCGGCCGTTTCGCGTATCGCTTCAATAATCGTCGCGTCCGATGCCGGTTTCGCTTGCCCCCAGGTGGGAACTGCGGCAAGTATCACTGCCAGTAAGGCCAGGGTGCGGCCGGCCTCTGCTCGCAGTCCAAACGATAGGAAATGGGATGGCAACGTGGCGGATGTGGTAGGCATGGATCGACGCATCACGCATCCTCTTTCAAGCGACGTTGCCACGTTGCCGTTTGCTGGGCCACCTGATCGGGACCGGTCGAGCCATGGCTGCGGAAGGCCCGAACCGCATTTTGGACCCCCAGCACTTGGTAGACGCCCGCGTCAAGACTGGCATCCTCCTGTTGGAAATCGACCAATGGCAGCTCGTGCAGGGGAATGCGCCGTTCCATGGCCCGGGCAACCAGGCGGCCTACTAAGTGGTGGGCCGTCCGTTGGGGGATCCCACGTGTGATCATGTATTCCATCAAGGTGGTGGCATCCAGGTAACCGTGCTGGAGTTGGGCCGTGATCCGGTCGTGGCGCAACCGGGTCTGCTGAATGAGTGGGGCTGCCAATTCCAGGCAGGCGCTCACGGTGTCCACCGAATCAAAGAGGGGTTCTTTGTCCTCCTGTAAATCGCGGTTGTAGGCCAATGGCAGTCCCTTGAGGAGGACCAGGAGGGTTTGCAGGTTGCCGATCACGCGGGCCGTTTTCCCGCGAATGAGCTCTAACACGTCCGGGTTGACTTTCTGCGGCATGATCGAAGATCCCGTGCAGAAGGCCTGCGGCAGCTCCAGAAAGCCGTATTCACTCCCCGACCAAAGGATCCACTCCTCCGCCCAGGTACTCAAATGCTCAGCGATCATCGCCAGTACAAAGGCCAGTTCCAACACAAAATCGCGATCGCTGGAAATGTCCAAGCTGTTGTCGCTAACACCGGAGAATCCCAGTCGCCGTGCAACATCATGACGGTCGATCGGCAAACTGGTTCCCGCCAAGGCTGCTCCGCCCAAACTGCACACGTTGACCCGCTGTCGACAATCGGCCAGACGCTGCCGGTCTCGCTCAAATTTCTCGCAATAGGCGAGCCAGTAGTGTGCGGCCAGCACGGGCTGGGCCGGGCGCAAATGGGTATAGGCCGGCAAGATCACATCGGCGTCGGTCTGGCATCGTTCCAGCCAAGCACGTTGCACCTGTCGCAACAGGCCACTGAGGGCATCGATGGCGTCTCGCGACCACAGCCGCAAGTCGGTGGCCACCTGATCGTTCCGGCTCCGGGCCGTGTGCAGCTTGCGGCCGATGTCCCCCAGGCGATCGATCAAGGCCTGCTCGATGTGCATGTGAATGTCTTCCAGCTCCGGCCGGAAGCTGAACTTGCCGGCCGCGATGTCGCGGCCGATGTCCGCTAACCCGATCACGATCTGCCGGCACTCGTCGTCCGATAGGACGCCGATCTTGGCGAGCATTTGTGCGTGTGCGGTGGAGCCGGCGATATCATGCGCGTACAACCGGTGGTCGTAGCGGATGCTCTCGGTGAATCGCTCGACGCGGGGGTCGGCCGCCTGCTGAAAGACGCCGCTGCGGGATGGACTGGTCAACGGTGCCTCAATCTGGCGCAGAAAGTTCGTGGGGCTTGGTTTGGGGCTCGCGCGCGACAACCCTTTTATGCTAAACAGGTTAAGTTCGCGTGTCAATCAGCAAACCGTGTGCCGCTGGGTGCCTTCGGTTGCCGGGAATCAACCCTATGCCCAAATATCGGGCACGCTGCCGGCACCCGTGGCACAGGCTTCCCGCCCGTAAAAAGCGGCATAGGCTTCTAGCCTGTGAAGTGTGGCATAGGCTTCCAGCCTGTGGGACCTTTCCGGGATACCGACTTGCCGGCGGCTTCGGTTTGCCGGTAAACGGGGGCAGCCGCATCGAAAAGGCAGTAGCTGCTCGCGCTGGGAGCCGCTACATTGTACGGGGTCCCACGCGGCCGGTGGTTCGGGTGGGTCTCATGAGCGGTTATTTCTGTGCCGCTCCGGCTGGTTTGACCCCGATCACGAATTTTTTTAGTAATGGGACAGCTCCCGTGCCGCGCCGCGACGACCTTCACAAAATCCTGCTGATTGGTTCTGGCCCGATTGTGATTGGGCAGGCTTGCGAATTCGATTACTCCGGCACCCAGGCCTGCAAGGCCCTGCGTGAGGAGGGGTATGAGGTGGTGCTGGTGAATTCCAATCCCGCCACCATCATGACCGATCCCAACACGGCGGACCGAACGTACATAGAGCCTTTGACGTGGGAGACGTTGGCGAAGGTCATCGAGCGCGAGCGGCCGGACGCCGTGTTGCCCACGGTTGGTGGGCAGACGGGTTTGAATCTGGCGATGGAACTGCATCACAAAGGGGTGCTGAAACGTTTTGGCGTGGAGATGATCGGTGCGAAGCCGGAGGTGATTGCCAAGGCGGAAGAGCGCGATCAGTTTCGCGAGGCGATGGCTCGCATTGGTTTGGAGGTGTGTCACGGTCGGACGGTGCATACGGTGGATGAAGCGAGGACCTTGCTGGCGGAGGTGGGACTGCCATGTGTGGTGCGCCCCAGTTACACCTTAGGCGGTTCCGGTTCGGCGATTGCGTACAACCGAGAGGAGTTCGATACGCTCGTGCGCCGAGGGCTGGATCAGTCCCCCATCAGCGAGGTCTTGATCGAGACGAGCATTATCGGCTGGAAAGAGTAC
>SXHS01000125.1 GCA_005773145.1 Planctomycetaceae bacterium
CAATCGGCCGAGACCCGACAGTTCGCCGCGCGTCTAACCGCCCTGAGCAAAGCACTCGTTCTGGACATGGGGCTGGCATTGGAAGCCTATTTTTCTCAGTCGACCCAGCAGCTGCGCGACGCGTTGAATATGTACTGGCAAGCCAACGATGATCTGCGACGCTTGACGCAAGTCACTTCGCACGACTTAAAAACACCCTTGGCAACGGTCGCCAATTTATGCGAGGAAGCACTCGACGAGTTCGGCGATCGCATCCCACCGGCCGCTGCGGACTTGATCCGATCCGCCCGGGATCACACCTACCGCAACTGCCGCACGATCGATGAACTCTTGGAATCGTCCATGGCATCCAGCAATGATGCCACGCAATCGATTGATAGTCGGCAAGCCATCGAGGAAGCGGTACAGCGTGTCCGCAGATCGCTTGAGTTCGCCAAGATTCAGCTGATTTTGCCCGCCAGTTATCCGCACGTGAGGGGCAACACACGCCGCCTGCGTGAGGTCATCGTAAATCTACTCTCGAACGCCATTAAGTTCATTGATAAGTCCCCTGGCATCATTCGGATATCGGTCCGCAAACGGAACGATGAAGTCGAGTTTCGCGTCCACGATAACGGCCCCGGTATCCCCGACGACGAACAGGAAAGGATCTTCACCCCATTCCAGCGAATGCGTGATCACAGCAGAGTACCAGGCAGCGGTCTGGGGCTGTACTTCGCCAAAGAGCTGGTCGACCGAGATGGCGGACGCATCTGGGTCGAGTCCGTCATAGGAGAGGGGAGCTGCTTTATCGTGCGTCTGAAGGCGGCCTCGGACCTGGATGGCTGAGCCGATCCAAGAGTGCCTCAGCTCAAACCGTATTTTTCCAGCAGGCGATAGAGGCTCCGACGGTTGATGCCGAGGGCGCGAGCGGTCTTCACCTTGTTGCCCCCCTCTTTCGCCAGGACTTCGACGATGTGCGCGCGCTCGATGGACGCCAGGGAGTGATCGCTGGGGTCCGCATGGGCGCCGCCGCCAGTCGCCGGCACCTGCGACACGACCTCGTGCGGTAAATCGTCGAGGCGGACGGTCTTGTTGTCGGCCAGAATTTTCGCCCGCTCCAAAGCGTTGATGAGTTGACGCACGTTTCCGGGCCACGTGTAGCGTTCCAGTACGGACATAACACCATCCGCCAATTGCCACTCAGGACCGAGAAAATGTTCGACCAACAACGGCAGATCTTCGCGTCGGTCACGCAACGGCGCGACCTGCAGCGACATGACGTTGATGCGGTAGTAGAGGTCCTCGCGAAACCGACCAGCCCGCACCTCTTCCATCATGTTGCGATTGGTGGCCGCCAAGAGACGCACATTCACGCGTCGCTCCTTCAGCGAGCCGACTCGTCGAAACGATCCGTCTTCCAGCACGCGGAGCAGCTTGGCCTGTAGCGACCCAGGCATCTCCCCAATCTCATCAATCATCAACGTGCCATTGTCGGCGACCTCAAATAAGCCCTGCTTGGCGCTGATGGCCCCAGTGAACGAGCCCTTTTCGTGTCCAAACAGCTCGCTTTCCAGAAGCGTCTCGGGCAAGGCCGCACAATTGACGACGACAATCGGTTTATCGGCCCGCAAACTGCACTGATGAAGAGACCTCGCCACAAGCTCCTTCCCAGTACCACTTTCCCCCTGAATCAATATGGCTTTGTCAGTCGGCCCCGCCCGCTCTATCAGACGAAACAACTCCTTCACGGCCGGTGACTGGCCGATCATCTGCACGCCCTGCCTCGCTCGTTGCAACACGGCCCTCAACTGCAGATTCTCCTTCTCCAGGCTGTAGTGTTCCCCCGCGCGCAGGATGACCCGCTCCAAATCCGCCAAGGGACACGGCTTCTGCAGGTAGTCGTAGGCCCCCAGCTTCATGGCCTCCACGGCCGACTCGATGGTCCCCTGCCCAGTCAGAAAGATCACCTTGCAGTCCGACCCAGCAGCCCGAAGCCTCTCCAAAAAGTTCAAACCGGACATACCGGGCATCACCATGTCTACGACGGCCACTACGA
This sequence comes from Planctomycetaceae bacterium, assembly GCA_005773145.1. GTDB lineage: Bacteria > Planctomycetota > Planctomycetia > Pirellulales > Pirellulaceae > SXHS01. The sequence goes on from SXHS01000125.1 coordinate 2,039, forward strand.
AATGACGACGCTCGGCCAAGTCCAGCGCCTGCTCAGCCGACGAGGCCTCCTGAACCGGAAACCCACGTCGGCAAAGCCGGCGTACGACCGTACTGCGAAAATCGTCGTCATCGTCCACGACTAATAAATCAAGCGGCATGATGCTCTCAATTGTTCAACAACCGTACGAACGCCGAGCCCATCCCCGGCACATCCCCTGCCAAACACTGGTTGCAACGCCGCAGCAGGACTCGACGTCTCACGGGTTGCGACTGCAAGCCGTGTGCCATCCACAAGATCGCCGCTGAGCGCGCACGGTGTCGATCCCGCAGCCCCAAAAAACGCCCTGCCACCCCGTAGCAACTGTGACTGAGTCGCACATTTCGTGCGTTTCCGCACACTCACATTCTAGCTACAGGGCCGCAACCGATGCGAGAGAACCGGGACTTTACGCGCGTCGAATCTTCCACGTGCGGCCTATATCGCCGCCACCGAGCACTACCGATCGCCCTTGCCTCGCGGCCTCGAACCCCCTTGGACCTTCGCCGTCAAAAATAGTCCTGTCAATGGCACGCAGGATGCTCTCGGCCAGTGCCATGCCTGGGAGACGCTGGATCCGTCTGGGTCCCGGTCGGTCCCCTGCGCGGTTCTCGCGAGATTCTCAAGAGGAGATAGTCCGCCGATGCATGGTTATCGAAATGGCTGCTATCGAAACACTTGCTGGTCTTGGTTTGCGATCGGACTGTTGGCCATGTTGGGCTGTCAGCCGAGAGTCGAGTTGGCATACCGAGAACGCGAAGACACACAGAAGCTTCCCGCAGCACATCAAGAAGACATCCGCAAGTATCTGTTCGAATACTACGGGACAGCCGGAACCCCGCGGTGGATGCGCCCGCTACCAGATGCGGGTGCTGAGCTGGAGCCGGTTCGGCGGCGGGATCATTTGGTGCTGGGACAACAGGTGTATTTTTTGCGTTGTGCCCAGTGTCATGGTGTCACGGGGGACGGCAACGGGCCAGCGGCCGCGTATCTGCTCCCCAAACCACGTGACTACCGCAAAGGAACGTTCAAATTCACCTCCACACCTCGTGGCAGCAGGCCGCGGCGTTCCGATTTGGCACGCACCATACGCTTGGGGGCTAAAGGAACTTCCATGCCCGCGTTTCGCTGGCTGACGGAGCAGGAGCGCGAGGCGGTCTTGGACTATGTGATCATGTTGAGCCAACGCGGCCAGCTCGAAATCGAACTGATTCGGGAGTGCGAGTTGGAGTTGGAGGAGTCGGATCGTCTGGCCGCCGATGTGGTCGCGGAGCGGGTGACCGAAATTGCTGCGGCCTGGACGGAAGCCGAGGGGCAGACGGTGCTCCCCATCACGCATGAGGTGCCAAATACCCCGGAATCGGTGCAGTTGGGACGTCAGGCGTTTATGTCGCGGGGCTGCGCGAAGTGCCACGGCGAAAACGGCAAGGGGCAGACGGAATGGCTGAGCCCCGAGTTCTTGGCGCAGCAGCAGTCGTTGCCGGCCGAGCAACGGCAGCAGTTGAACCAAGATGACTGGGGACAGATCGCGCCCGCAGCCGACTTGACAGCCGGCATGCTCCACGGCGGCCGTCGACCCGTGGACATCTACCGGCGGATTCATTCAGGCATCAACGGTACGCCGATGCCCGGATTCGCCGATGCTTTAGGAGAAGAGCCCGATACGATCTGGCACCTGGTGCACTACATCATGAGTGTCGTACGCGGCGATGCGGTGGCCAAGGAAGCCCAGGCGATTGTGAATCAAGATCCATCATAACCACCGGGGATGGTTGAAATGCAGAAGCACGATCGGTCTGGCAAGTTGCAGCGTCTGCAAGAGCTGCAGCGCCAAGTACAGGAGCTGGAAAGCGAGTTGACGGAGCCCGCTCAGGACGGTTGGCGTGCCGGCGAATACTACACTGCCTACTACGCCACAACCGGATTCATGCTGGGCATGTTCGGAGCCGCGACCAGCCTACTTTTTAACGTCGTGGGATCGCTCCTCGTCGGTCAGCATCCGCTGCAGCTGATCAAGGTTTACCTGACGTTTCCGTTGAAGGAGCGGGCCCTGGAAATGGATAGCGGATTGGCGCTGGCCATTGGGTGTTGCCTGTATTTGGGTACCGGCATGCTCCTGGGGATCCCCTTCTATTTGATCCTCACACGATACACGTCCCGCATGACTTGGCTGTCTCGCTTGGTCGTAGCGTGCCTGTTGAGCGCGGCCCTCTGGATCTTGAACTTTTACGGGATCTTATCTTGGCTCCAGCCGTTGCTGTTTGGCGGCAACTGGATCGTCGAGCGGATCCCTTGGTGGGTCGGCCTTTGCACCCATTTGGTGTTTGGTGGAACCCTGGCGCTTCTGTACCCGTTGGGGTTATACGTTCCGTATCGGCCACAAGTGGAACACGATCGTTCTGGGAGTTGAAACACGCATGACGACGGCAAACAAGACGAGCACGGTGCTCACGTCCGACGACCTTGACCATTTGGTCGATCAGGAGCTCGTGAAGGGTTACTTCCTCGCAGGACTGACCTTCCTCACGATTTCGATGATCGCGGGAATCCTGGTGGCCCTGCAGTTGGTGCATTGGAACCCGTTGGATGGGATCGAGGTTCTGTCACCCGGTCGCTGGCGCATGATCCATACCAATGCGATCGCCTATGGATTCCTGGCGAATGTCTTTCTGGGTATGTTGCATTGGGTGGTACCACGACTGACGCTCCGTCCGGTGGCCAGTCGTCCTTTGTCGCTTTTTATCTTTGTCGCCTGGCAATTGATCGTCTTTTTGACAGCGGCGGCGATCGTGATTGGTCCCAGTTTGCAGGCGATGCCGTGGGTGGCCGATCTGGCCAAGCGAACGGGGCTGTGCATGTCCCTGGGAGCCCAAGGGCTGGAGTGGGGAGAAACGCCGTTCTGGATCGATCCCATCGCCCTACTGGGATTGGCGCTAGTGGCGGTCAATTTCATGGTACCGATCGCGCGGGCTCGCGCACCGCTGTACGTGACCTTATGGTATTTCATGGCGGCCTTTGTCTGGACCTTTCTCACCTATGCCATGGGCAACTTGTTGCCCGAATATGCCGTGGGGGGGACCAGTGCCGGCGCGATTGGCGGGTTGTTCATACATGATCTGGTGGGACTGTTCGTCACGCCGTTGGGATGGGGCATGATGTATTATTTCGTCCCCATCATGCTCAAGAAGCCGATTTGGAGCCACGGATTGTCGCTGGTGGGCTTCTGGGGTCTGGCCTTCTTCTATCCGCTGAACGGCATCCACCATTTTCTCTACACGCCCATCCCCATGTTTCTGCAATACGGGGCGGTGATCGCGACCGTGGCGGTGGAATTGGTCGTGACCACGGTGATCATCAATTTCCTGGGAACCCTGCGCGGCCAAGGGCAACAGGTCATCACCAACCTCCCCATCCGCTATTTTTATACCGGCATGATTTTCTATTTCATCACCTGTTTCCAATGCGCTTTGCAGGTCACGCTGACCTTTCAAAAACTCATCCATTTCACCGACTGGGTCGTCGGACACGCGCACCTGGTGATGTTTGGCGTGTTTAGCTTATGGCTGTTTGGGGTGATGACCTACTTGTTCCCACGAGTGTTGCATCGACCGTGGTACAGCACTCGACTGTGCGAGTACCACTACTGGCTCTCGGCGGCGGGCGTGTTGGTAATGGCCCTGGACCTGACGATGGCGGGCATCTTCCAGGGATATTATTGGGCATCTCTACAGTCCTGGGACGTGTCGGTCGACGGATCACAGCCTTTCTGGGTAACACGTGTCTTCGCTGGGTTGTGCATGTTCGCGGGTTTGCTGTGCTTTCTCTACAACCTTTGGATGACTTACCGAGTACCACAAGAGGTGTATGAAACAGGCCCCGCCCTCCAGGGTTCGCCCGCCTAATGGGGCGGACGGGGATCGGATGATCGAAAGAGGACGGACAGGCGGCAATTGAGGACTGGGTAGCAAGGAATTTACGATGTTTGAAAGCAAAGCGGGCATTCTCTGGGTGGGTGGCATCGGCTTTTTTGTGATCGCCTTTCTATCCAACGGCTGGGTCCCGATGTTGATGTACCAGGACCTCAAGGAGCAGACTGCGGAAGAAGTGGTGAATTCTCGAGTCCTGTATCAATTTGAGGAGATCAGCCGACGCTATCCACAGACCTTCAAGCAGTATTACGGCGACGTCAACGAAGACACTTGCGCGGAAGCACTGCGACTCGGCCGACAACTGTACATTGGCGAGGGGTGCTGGCACTGCCACAGTCAATTCGTACGGCCGGTCTCCAACGAGTCGTTGCGTTGGGGCGAGGTCGCAGCGACGATCGAGTTCCAGAACGAACTGCAGCGCCCCGTGATGTTTGGTACGCGGCGGGTTGGCCCCGACCTGAGTCGAGAAGGGGGGCGGCGCAGTAACGACTGGCATGCCGTCCACTTCTTCCAGCCTAAGATGCTTTCGCCGGGCTCCCCCATGCCGGCCTACCCCTGGTTTTTCGACGGTGGCCCCGACCAACCCAATAAGCGGGGTATCGCCATCATGACCTATGTGCAATGGCTTGGCTCATGGCTGGAAAGTTATCCCTACTACGAAGAACTAAAAGACAGCGACTCGGAGTCTTAGTGCGATGAGCATGAAAAAGGTTACGCTATTGCTGGCACTGGTGATCATCCCCTTTTCATTTTATGGGTTTGGGAACAAATTCCTGGAATTGATTCACGTGTACCAGGGAGATGCCGAGGGAGCCTTTGCCGTCGCGCCGATCGTCAATTACTTGCTGGCCAGTGGTGGTTTTTTTCTGATCCTGTGCTGGGCCATCGCCAACGGCATGTTTCACGACATCGAAGGACCCAAATATTGGATGCTGGAGAATGAGGAGCAACTCGACCGTGAGGCCGACCAGGCATCGCACCTTCGCAGCACCGGTCCTCCGCACGTCCCAGCATCCGCGTCGAAATAATCCAACAACCCGCAGGGAACCTGACATGTCTCAACATTTCACGACCGCCGACCCTGAATCGGCCGCTGGAAGCGAGAATCGGTATCACCGCTACACCAGCAATCGAATTCCCTGGTACGTGCGTTTGATCTGGGTTGGCTTTTGGTGCTTTGTTGTGTACTACATGATCACCTATTTGATCCCGAGCGTGCAGGTGGAGTTGTTCCCAAACTGATGCCCGCGCGGCAACTATCCCTGGCGGCGGGAACTCGGGCGGTGCCACTTTGAATCATCCTCGTTGCTGTGATTACTGTGGCCTGCCAATGCCGGGCGACGAACGCACCGTCCACGCTGGTGACCATCGAGAGTCCCCACCCGCATACTGTTGCTATGGCTGCCGGTTTGCCGCGTCGGTGGCCCGCGACAAAGCCGATCCCCAATCCAACCATGGCACCCTCACGCGACTAGGCATCTCCATTTTTTTCACGTTGAACGTGATGATGTTCACGATGGTACTCTGGACCGATGACATCTACCGGGATGACCCGAGCATGTCAGCTGCCGCCGTCTCATTGTTACACGACGTACTGCGATATCTGGTCCTGTTATTCACCATCCCCGTCGTCTGGCTCTTGGGGCTCCCGCTGATCGAGAATGCCCTTGCGGATCTGCGGCGTTGGACGATTTCAACCGATCTGCTGCTATTTCTGGGTGTCTTGGCTGCTTGTGTCTACTCCATGACGTCCGTGTGGCATGGACATGGCCACGTCTACTTTGAGGTCGCCTGCGTCGTGCTGGTTGCCGTCACACTGGGGCGCTGGCTGGAGGCCACGGGAAAGCAGCGAACCACCGAGGTCTTGCGGTCCTTGCAGAGCCTGATTCCGACGAGCGTGCGCCGGATAACGGCGGAATCTTCCACGGAAGACACGGACGAGATCGTGGCCACCACCCAACTCGTCATCGGCGATCGCGTGCGCGTGTTGCCCGGCGAACGCATTCCGGTCGATGGCCAAGTGGAGCAGTTTCGGGCTATGGTGGACGAGCAGGTCATCACCGGCGAGAGCCAACCTGTCGTGAAGGCACCACCGGACGCCGTTTTTGCAGGCTCGATGGCCCTTGATGGTCCACTGGTGGTCGCGGCCGCCGTCCCTCCCGGCAATACGACCATGGATCGCTTGGTCGAGGCCGTGCTGCAATCCGCCATGCAGAAGGAGCGTTATGGGCGTCTCGCGGACCGGGCTTCGGCGATCTTCCTGCCAGCCGTCTTGGTCATCGCCTTCGTTACGCTGATCGTCCATCAACGACAAGCGGGACTCGCGGAGGGGCTGTTGGCAAGTTTGGCGGTGGTGTTGATCGCTTGTCCTTGCGCCTTGGCATTGGCAACTCCCATGGCCATTTGGGCCGCCCTAGGAACGGCATCCGCTGCCGGCATCCTGTTTCGTCGCGGGGACGCATTGAGTCAGTTGGCCGAAGCTCGGGTCATCTGCTTTGACAAGACGGGAACCTTGACCACGGGGCACCCTCGCGTCGACACCTTTCACCCCGATGGTGTGACTCCATTGCAGCACGTTCGCGGCGCGGCGCGCGCCCTGGCTCAAGCCACTCGACACCCGCTAGCCCAGGCTACGGAGCTTTACCTAAGCGCACTCCCGGCGGAATCGATCCGACTGACGCAGATCGAAGTGCACCCTGGCATGGGCGTCAAAGGAGAGATGCGGACTGCAGACGGCACATCTTCGTTCAGGTCTGATGTCGGTCGGCCCACCGTCATGGGTTATCTGGGGAGCGCCCGGTGGATGCACGAAAGTGGTCAGCGGATCTCGGAAGGATTGAAGTCGGCGGCTGCTCGCGACGGTCGCGGTGGACAGTCCCTCCTGTTCGTGGCTTGGGACGGCGAGGTCCGAGGCTTCGTTTCCCTTCAAGAGACATTGCGGCCACAGGCTAAGCAATTGGTCTCCAACCTGACCCAGGCGGGATTTCGCGTTATGGTGTTGACGGGAGACCGTGCGGTGCGAGGCCGGCAGCTTGCGGAACAACTAGGGGTTACCGTCCACGCGGAATTGTTGCCCGAGCAGAAACAGCACGTCATCGCTCAAGCGCGGGCCGCATACGGTCCTGTCGTCATGGTTGGTGACGGCGTTAATGATCTCCCCGCGTTAGCGCTTGCGGATGTGGGAGTTGCCATGGGATGCGGCGCCGATATCACATGTCAGGCGGCTGATGTGTGTCTGATGTCCAGTGACCTGAATCACTTGCCATTGGCTTTGCAACTGGCCAAGCGCACCGTTATGACGATACGGTGGAACCTATTCTGGTCGTTCCTTTACAATATCGTGGGGATCGGAATGGCAGCCGTCGGCTGGTTGAATCCGATCGTGGCGGCCGGGGCCATGGTGGCGAGCAGTGTCTTAGTGATGTCCCATTCACTGCGGTTAGCGCGGCGCACGCCCGAGTGGAAGTCTCCCGCGCCAGCCGCCGAACTTCAGACCTCGAGGGCTTAACATGGCGGTGGAATGGCCGTTGATTTTTTTGGCCGGTGTCTTGGGTTCCTCGCATTGTGTGGGCATGTGTGGGGGATTTGCATTGACGATTGGCGGTCCAGCCTCGTTGCGACGCACCAATCTCGCGCGGCAGTTGTTTTACAGTGCTGGACGCATTTTTACCTACGCCGCCCTGGGGGCCGTGGCTGGCTATTGTGGTCTGCGATTGACGCGGTTCAGCGAGTCACTTGTCAACGCTTCCGCCGGGCTCGCCGCACTGGCCGGACTCCTCTTGATCGTGCAGGGGCTGCTGGCGACTGGGATCCTCCGCAGGCGCTGGTCCATTTCCGGTCGGCCCGCCTGTCTGGCCAGCGGGCTCTACGCACACTGGCTGACATCCCCCGCGCGGGCGAATGTGTTCATGGCAGGCGTGTTCACCGGCCTGCTCCCCTGCGGACTGCTATACGGCATGCTGGCACTCGCCGCAGCAGCTCAGAGCGCGCCACTCGGCATGGCGAGAATGACCCTGTTCGGCTTGGGGACCGTGCCGGTGATGGTGCTAACCGGCTTGAGCACGAGTTTCTTGGGACTGCAACAGCGACAGCGTCTGTATCAAATCGCCGCCTGGAGCCTGGTGCTGACCGGATCGATCACGATCGCACGCGGCATGGGGCACCTGCAAGTGGGCGGCTGGCAAGGGCACGGTTGTCCCGCTTGTCGTTTGAGTCAGTAGCCGACACGGACGGCCACCCATTTGGGTGAACCACTTGGCACTTGTCCGGTGGGCGATGCTATGCGATACTCCATGCGGGACGTCGCTTGGCTACGCCGATTGGACTCCACCGGCTTTTTGGCGCGCCTTTCTTCCCGATACTTTCCTGTGGAGTACGTCCCGAGAACGGCCCGAGGTTCTGTATGTCGCCATCCCCATTGCGTGTGACCGTTTGGAATGAATTCATCAACGAGCGTGTGTTACCCGACGCCGGTGCCGTCTACCCAAGGGGAATCCATCATGTGCTGCGCGAGGCGTTGGAGGAGCAGCTGGGGGCTGGAGTCCAAGTACACACGGCCACGCTGGATGAGCCGGAGCATGGGCTCAGTCAGCAACGATTGGACGAGACCGACGTGTTGACCTGGTGGGGACATTCGGCGCACGATCAAGTGCAAACCGAAGTGGTCGAGCGCGTGCTGGATCGCGTCTGGCAAGGCATGGGACTGGTGGTGTTGCATTCGGGGCACCTGTCCCGGATTTTTCGTCGATTGATGGGGACCAGTTGCACGTTGCGATGGCGCGAGGCGGGCGAACGCGAGCGCCTTTGGGTGGTCGCGCCGTCGCATCCAATCGCAGCTGGATTGTCGCAGGAGTACTTCGAACTACCTCAAGTGGAAACGTATGGCGAGCATTTCGATATACCCGCGCCGGAGGAATTAATATTTATCAGCTGGTTTTCCGGCGGTGAAGTTTTTCGTTCGGGGTGTACGTTTCGTCGTGGCAATGGCAAGATTTTTTATTTTCGACCTGGGCACGAAACGCATCCGATTTACTATCATCCGCAAGTGCGCCGGGTGATCGCCAATGGTGTCGGGTGGGCAGCGCCCAATCCGGGACCTTATCGCGGCCGGAGTCTTCACGCACCCGATCCCCTGGTCTGACGTGTACCCCATGCCTGATCCCCCCGACAACTCTGGTGATGCGGCGCGCCTGACAACGCCAAAGGCTGCCGAAAATATTCAGGGTAGCTCCTCTTTCCTGGCATCGGATCTTCAAACGTTAAGAGTGTCGCTCCAAAGTATCTACGACGGCCTCGCCGTGGTGGACACCCAGGGTGAATTCATCATCTTCAATCCGGCTGCACAAAAAATACTGGGACTCGGCGCATTGCCAGGAGGCCCCAGAATGTGGCCTGAAGGCTATGGCCTGTATCGGCCGAAGGGGCGTAGTCTGTATCCGCCCGACGAACTTCCGCTGGCACGCGCCATGCGCGGCGACACCGTGACGAACTGCGAGATTTGGGTACGGCGGTCATCGCAACCCAAGTTGACCATATTAAGTGTCAACGCGGCACCGTTGCAGAATGCCAACGGGTTAGTGCTCGGGGGCGTGGCCGTCTTTCGTGATGTCACACGTCAGAAGCAGCTGGAACGACAACTCAGAGTCGAACGCGACACGTTGAAAAAACTGCTGGAGGCGCGAGAGCAAGAGCGCACGCTACTGGCCTATGACCTACATGATGGGTTGTTGCAAGACATCGTCGGGGCCGAGATGATATTGTCTGGATTGCAGGCTCAATGCGAGGGGTTCGCTCCGAGTGCGGCGCAGGAGCTTAGCAAGGCTAGTGATTCCCTGCGGCGCGCGGTGTGCGAAGGGCGTCGCATTATCTCCGGCATGCAACCCATGATCGTCGATGACCACAACCTTGTCGAAGCCCTGGCCGCTCTAGTGGATGACTTCTCACGCGACACGTCCATGCAGATTGAATTCGTGCACTTCACGCACAACTCGCAAGTCTCGCGGCAAATCCAGGCGACCCTATTTCGAATTTTGCAGGAGTCCTTGACCAACGCAATCCGACATAGCGAAACCAAGAACATCGTCGTGTTGTTGACCGAGCTACCCGCCGCGATTCAGTTGGAAATTCGCGATTGGGGCATCGGCTTTGACCCCAAGCATCTCCCCAAACGGGGCGTCGGACTGCGTAGCATTAGAGATCGTACCCGCCTGTTTGGGGGACGATGCCGCATTCTCAGCCGTTCCGAACACGGGACACGAATTGTGGTCCGCTTTCCTCTGCAGTCCGCCACTGAGTCACTAGACGGGCAGGATGCGTCACCGCTGGATTGAGTGCGGCGCATCACGCGGCTCGTCGCACGGCAACCGACACGGCTTGCAAGATCGCCTCCGCAGCGCGTGCCGCGGCACCCGTCCGCATCACATCTCGCCGCAGCGACCGCAATTCATCCACTGCGACCTGACGTGCATCGGCATCGGTGATCCACCGTTTCAGGATTGGGACCACTTGGTCTGTCGTTGCATGCCTGGGCCCCACGGACAAGAACTCGGGCATCACACTACGTCCGGCGATGAGGTTCGGGAGCGTCATGGAGGCACAAGTCACCAATAAGCGAGCTATGGCATAGAAAATCCAACCACAGCGATAAATGACCACCGTGGGGGTGGCGCGGGCCAACATCTCGAGGCTCGTCGAGCCCGACACCATGAGGCTACAGTCGGCCACCTCGATAATTTCGGATGTCTTGCCCACGAAAAATTGAATGGGCAAGGTCCGCTTCGACTCACGCAGTTGCCGCTCACACCATTCTTGATAGGCCGGCTTATAACAGGCCACCAGAAACTGGACGCGGGGCTCGGCCTCGACAAGGCGCGCGGCGACGTCCAGCATCAGGGGCCAGTTGTAATGCACCTCTTGATCGCGCGAGCCGGGTAAGAGCGCCACCAGCGGTTGTTGGCGAGACCGGAAATGGTCGATCCAAGCGGTGTCCAGAACCTGTTGACGGATGTCATCGAAGATGGGATGCCCCACGTCCCGGACCCGGATACCCCGAGCAGCATACCAGGGCGCCTCAAATGGCAACGTGGTCAGCACATGATCCACGTGACGGCGCATGCGCCGAATACGCCACGGCGCCCACGCCCACAATTGTGGGGGAAAATAATAGAAGACAGGGATCCCCGCAGCCTTGGCCCGTCGGGCGACCCACCAATTGAAACCAGGATAGTCGAGCAAGACGACGGCATCCGGCCGGTCCTCGGCAAAGAATTGTTCGGCCTGCTTGAGGAGTCGAAAAAAATGGCGCAAGTGGGGCACGATTGCGGTCAGCCCCATCAGGGCCAGCTCGGTCAACGGATAGAGCAGGTGACATCCCTCGGCCTGCATGCGTGGGCCGCCGAATCCCGAAAATCGCACCTCGGTACGCGCGGTGCGCAAGGCACGCATCAGACACGAAGCATAGGCATCGCCACTCGGCTCACCAACCGAAAAAAAGACATGCATCGTCGCAGCTCCCGGCCCAGGCATCCGTGATCCCGACCATTCTCGGGCCACCGGATATAGGTGTTAGGGCGGATATCTGTCAATGGCATTCCGATAGCGATGCCAGCGATCCTACCTCGGCCCGCCTTACTTCGGGCGCTGCTGCACCGCGACTGCCGGTTCGACGACGTGCGCCACGCGAACGCTGAGGATCCCTTTATTGTCGGCCAATTCGTGCCAGCGGTCGCGACAACGCAGGTGGAGTTGGCCAGCGGAGGGAGCGACCCAACGCGTGCTATCACCCAAACCGGCGGAAGCCCCCAGCTGGTAATCTTGCCAGACGACTGCCTCCAGGCAGCCCTCTCCCGTCGGCCCGCCGCGAGCCGTAGTGGTCGACTCAGTGGCCGAAGTACGCCAGTTGCCCGTCGCTTGCAGCTGATAGACCTCGCCCGCTTTCACCGTGATCCCCGTGGCCTGGTATCCGCGATCGGCGCGCACGCGAACATCACGTATCTCGCCCACCGCGAGTGGCGCAAAGGCCACATGCCAATCCCAACGACATAGATCGACGCGATAGCCAACAGCCAGATGACGGATGAACTGGCGCATTTCAAATTCCAGCTCAGGCATGACCGGTCCAAAGTACTCGGCGAAATCCACCTCTTGTCCATTAAGCAATGCCTGGCCGAGACGCTGAAAGCGTGTCGAGTACCTGGGGTGTTGACTGAGCAAATGACACAAGGCCCAACTCGCGTGGTAGCTATCGCGCGACTTGCGCACCAGGAATTCGTCGGCCGGGGTCCATTCCGGCGCTGGTGTGTCCTGACCGGTCTCGCTTCCCTCCGGACCGCTGCGCGTGGCCACGAGGCGTTCCAATGATTGGCGAATGGGATCGGTGAACGCCCCACGCTGCACGATCTCCAACACGGTGGCTGGTGGAGACTGCCGCAGAAATTGAATGACGTCGGGAGCGCACTGCACGCCCTGTTCCCCGGCAACTCGATAATTGGCCAATTCAGCCATACCTTCACCGTACCAATCCGGGCCTCGGACGCCAAAGACTTGCATGCAATAGGCATGCACGAATTCGTGCTCGGCGATCCCCGGCTCCGCGCGGGCGCATACCCGCACACGGCGCGGCGTGCGGTGTTCGGAACTCGGGCTGGTATCCCAAATTCCGCCGCCAACATGGCGCAGCAAGGAGTGAACCAGGGGACCAGGCAACGTCCCTGCAGGCCACGCGGACAAATCCTGTACGACGTAGCACTCAATCGGTTGCGCGAGCGGCCGTTGCCAATAGCGTGACGCAATTTGTGCGACCCGATCGAGTCGCGTCAGCAAGCGTCGTGCGTCGGCCGGCGACAAGTCCGTACACAACCGACAGTAGCGTGATGTGTACCAACGTTGCGCGGCCGTCGCATCGGACGCGACGCGCAGGGGGGGGACCGCGTGGACAGGAGCCTGCAGAAACTCTCCCCAGCCTACGAGCGCCGAGCCCAGAATCGCAGCCCGCAGAATTACAGCCCGCAGAATCACAGCGATGCCCCGAGATCCCGAGCCACCACGACACGGGCGCACCAGCGGCGCGCTGTGATCCATTTGTCTGTCATCTCCCACGCGGTTCCGGCGCATGGGACATGCCTCCTCCGTTCCGTCTTGTATCATATTATGGGGTTCTTCTTCCTGGCTCCTTCAAGGGTTGCAGCGTCGCGGCGTCCACCGCCATACGTCCCGTGGCACCGAACAAGCCCACGGCCAACACGGCCAACCGCGCCTTCGCGGGAACCGGGATGCTGGCCTGCTCGTGACGCCAAGCGAAAGTACCTTGCCAAGGCCCGATACGCTCACGCCCGACTGGCGCCCGGTCGGGGCCGTAGAATTCTATCAATGCCATGGCCTGCTGATGAGGGGTCTCACCAGCCGTGATCTGATCACCTCGGACCATCACCCCAACTCGCAGCTGGCGTACCACACGCCCATCGACTCCGACCGCCTGCATGGCGTGTGCGACTCGTCCGGGTGACTGGTTTTCCATCACGAAGCAGTGCTGACCATCGGGCACGTCGTCGATAGCCTCGACGCGTCCTTGACGGACGTAGTACCAACCCACGGGACGCTGGGACTCGCCGTCCGACTCCTCGAAACTCCCCTGCACCAGTCGTGGCTGGGTGTCGTCGGGAGTGTCGCGCCTTTGTTGCTCGGCCGTTCCCGTCATGGGGACGAAAAACGTGGACTCCAACGACTCGCGTTCGAGTTGACCATTAACCTTGGTGAACCGATAGAGCAGTTGTTGATAACGCTCTCCCAAGGGGACGATCATGCGTCCCCCTTCTGCCAACTGCTCCACGAGTGGCTTCGGGATGTCTTCCGGCGAGCAGGTAACCATAATCTTGTCAAACGGCGCATGTTCGGACCAACCAAAAAAACCATCACCCACGCGGGTGTGCACGTTCGGAACCTTCAAACGGCGCAGGGTCTTTGCCGCCTTGCGTCCCAATTCGGGAACAATTTCGATGGAATACACCTGTTCCACCAACCCACTCAGCACGGCCGCCTGATAACCGCTTCCCGTGCCGATCTCCAAAACACGGTCGGTCGGCTGCGGATCGAGCTGCTCGGTCATAAACGCCACCACAAACGGTGGCGAGATGGTCTGACCATGACCGATTGGAAGGGCCATGTCAAAGTAGGCACTCCCCCGTTGCGCTGGCGTCAGAAACTCATGTCTCGGCACGGTACGCATGGCATCGAGCACGCGCGGATTGCGCACGCCGGCAGCGGCGATCTCCGTTTCCACCAGTCGTTGTCGAGCCGCCGCATATCCGTCAGTCGGCTCGGCGCGTACGAAATGGGCCGACCAGGTAAACGCCACTGTGATCACGATGCCCAATACCACGGCACTCAGTAATTCCGCGCCCGGTGTCCGCCGATCGAAAATTGAAAGCGTGCGCCTCATACGAGGCATTCATGGCCATGCATCGACGCAGCCCTACATAATGTCCTTGCCGTGCTCGAAGAAGGAGGCGACGCAGTCGGATTCATTGTCGTAAATCTCGAACAAGGTGCCGTCTAGGCCGGCCACTTGGAACAAAGTGCGGATGTCCTTGCCCATACATAGCTTCATCTGACCGCCGTAGGCGCGAATCTGACGGACCAGAAATACCAGGCCGCCAATCGCCTGGGAGGAATACTTGGCCACTTGTTTCAAGCTGTACACAACCTGCTTGGGCTTATGCTGCCCGACATACTGTGACAGCTCATCCGAAATCAAGTTGATCCGATCCCGATGCAGCAGCTCCTTCTCAGATGGAACAATCAACAGCACAGGACCGATCTGTTTTAGCTCGAAGGCTTTCATGCCTACAATGCCCCCGCCATGCCCCCGCCGACTACCCGGCATCAGCGACACAAATTCCCGAGACGCGCGGCCCTCGCATCGACGCCCCAAGACCCTATAGGCGTCAAAAAAATAACGGCCGATACACTACTTTCAGCCTACCTGCTGTGGGGGCAAAGAACAACAGCTGATTTGGGTGCGGGGCCTAGTTTCGCTCAATCCTTTTTAAAACGGTGCCCGCGCCGGGAGCCTCGGACTCCATGTTTCGTGATAACTGGTGAGCAGGCGAGGAAAGAATCGCCTCAGCGCTCCGGTAGACCGCTCGAGCCACACCGTCCAGAAACCACTGGGGAGTCAGCCGCTTGAGATACCACTGGATACGGACACTACCGGGAACCACGACGTACAGCCACTTGCGCCGCATGCCACGCAGCGCGCTGGCAGCCACGTCATCCGCCGTCAGCCCGGCCTGCTGTTCCAAGCTCTCAAGAAGTTCGCGCCAATGCGGGCCGGCAACTCGAAGCGTCTTGTTGATGTTGGTGGGAAAGGAAGATGGACAGACCACGGTGACGCCGACGTTTCGCCGACGCAACTGGGCGTAAAGGGTCTCGGAAAGTGACAGTATCGCGCCCTTGGTCACGTTGTAGGCCGCAGTGGGGGGTGCGGATTGAAATGCCGCCGCGGATGAGACATTGATGATATGCGCGCCATGCGGATTGGCCTGGAGCCATTCCAACATGGCATGGCACCCGTAGATGGTCCCCCAGAGATTTAGTTCGACAATCCAGCGCCAGTCCTCGATCGACGTTGCGCCCACTTCGCCGGCCATGCCCACTCCCGCGTTATTGACCAACAGGCCCAGCGAGGTCCAATCCGACTGCAGTCGGGAACGCAACTCCTGCCAGGACTCAAGCCGAGTGACATCGAGAGGCTCGACCTGCCCGCAGCCCCCCGTCTGCCGAATCAGGGACAGCGTCTCATCAGCTTGAGCCAGATCAATGTCACATACGGCCACGTGCCAACCTGCGGCGGCCAACTGCAAGGCAAAGGCGCGTCCGAGTCCGCTAGCGGCCCCAGTCACTATGGCAAGACGTTGTTGATCGGACATGGCAATCTCGTTACTCGCGCTATGACGTCGAAGAAACATGCGTCAGCCATTGCGTCAATCCACGCAACAGCTGCGTGTACGCGTCATAATCCAAATGGTAGGAGTCAGCCAAACGGAACAGTTTTCCCTTAGGGGGCGGCACGGCGGCGTGCCGCCGCGAATTGAACGCGGCAACTCGGTCCGACGCCACGTTCTCGGCGTTAAAATAGGCCGCGACGCAGCGGGCCTGCTCCAAGAAGATGGGCCAACAGCACCGCAGGCCGATCGTTTCCATCATGTAAACCAGACCGGGCTCGCGTCGATGAAATAGATGAAACAGCAACGAACCGTTCGCGGCGTCGGTGTCGGTGAGAAGTGGATAATGCCGCTGGTAACCCGTGGCAAAAATCACGACATCCACCCCCTCAGACGCCTGTCGTTTGTCGGCAAAGTGGACCTCGCCGCTGCGGAATTCTTGCACGTGCGATCGCACGATCACGCGCCCCGCGCGGATCGCCTGGACAATTCCCCGATCCGTGATCGGCAAACGATCGTTCAGTCCATACCGCGGTGCGAGCATGCCCAGGCGACGATAACTGCCGATCGCACGAGATCTTGCCCAATGAAAAATGGGCATCGCCAACCAATCGGGGAGTGACGTTCCGTCAAACGCCAATTTGTCGCAGGGCACTCCCCAAACCGTCGGCGGATTAATCCAAGGCGGAGTACGCACCGAAATGAGCACCCGCTTCGCCTCCTGGCTGATCTTTTCCGCGATGTCGGATCCCGAGTTGCCCACGCCCACAACCAGCACCCGTTTGCCGGCATACCGTGACGGATGCGAGTAATCAGCCGAGTGAATGACGTCGATCCCCTCCGCGAGGGCTTGGTCGCGCAGTCCATTGGGAAAACTGCGGCAAAGTTTGTTATGGGCCCCCGTGGCAAAAACAATGGCACGAAAAACCCGCTCCGTCGGTCGGCGCGTCCCGTCACTACCACGGAATGTGACCTGCCATGTTCCCTCAGCCGTCTTTACCGCCGACTCAAAGCGGGTCCCAAAGCGAATGTGTGGCAGCAACCCCCGATCGCGAGCGAAGCCCTCAAAATAGGTCAACACCTGTCGGTGGCTCGGGTAGTCGGGCCAATCGTCGGGAGGCTTGGTGCCCAAATGGGTTGTGTGCCTCGATGTGACCGTGTGCAGCCCTTCGTAGATCGAACTGACCGGATTGGTCTCGTTCCAAATGCCGCCGAGCCCCGAATGGGCCTCCACTGCCTCAAAAGAAATGGCCGCCTCCGCCAGAGCCGACATGATCGCCAATCCAGCTGGCCCGGCCCCCACGACGAGTACCGGCAGGTTGGGGTTGGTGGGCGCGCAGGCGGTTTCTTCCAAGTCTGCCGAGGCCAGCCAGTTCGCGAATGGAGCGGGATTGTCGCGGTGGCGTGGCATGGGTGGCAGACGGTTTCGTGTCGGAGATGCTGGTTTGGGACGCTCTCTTTCAGGCTAGTCCGAGGCCGCCTGCTGTAAAGAGTAAGGTGGGCAATCGGCCGCAGCTTCCTGGTTGCGAAAGCGTTAAAATCGACATATAATGAAGGTACACACGAAATTAGGCTCTACCCACCCCTGCCCGCCGGCTACGAAGTGGCCATTTTCGAAAGTCCCAGGACCACCGCGCCATGAGCTACCGCATTTTCGGCACGGCGCTCGTATTGGGCGTGGGGGTACTTCTAGCAGCGGCCTCGGCCGTGCGGGGCGGCGACCCTATCGATTTCAATCGGGACATCCGCCCAATTTTGTCCGACCGATGCCTGAAGTGTCATGGATTCGACGAGCCCAACCGTAAGGGGGGGCTGCGCTTGGATACTCGCGAGGGGATTACCGCCCCGGCTGAGTCGGGTGTAGCCCCCGTGATTTCGGGGGATCCTTCCACCAGCGCCTTAATGGATCGTGTCTCACATGCAGATCCTGATCTGCGCATGCCCCCCGCAGATGCAGGGCCTCCCTTAACCGCGGCGCAGATCGAGAAGCTACGTGCATGGATCGCCCAAGGCGCGGCTTGGAGTCCCCACTGGGCATTGGCAAAACCGCAACGGCCGCCGTTGCCCCGCGTGCGTGATAAGGAATGGGGGAGTCATCCCGTCGATCGATTCCTACTGGCCCGCATGGAGTCCGCCGGAGTACAGCCATCACTCCCCGCCGATCGTCGCACAGTGGTCCGCCGCCTGCATCTTGATCTGCTTGGCTTGCCCCCGAGTCCGGCCGAGGTCGCGTCCGCGGTCGACGACGTGCAGCCCGACTGGTACGAACGCCTGGTCGACCGTCTGTTGGAGAATCCACACTACGGCGAACGAATCGGACGGATCTGGTTGGATGCGGCACGCTACGCCGATTCCAGTGGCTATGCAAACGACAAGGTACGATCGATTTGGCCCTATCGTGACTGGGTGGTGAACGCCATCAACGCCGACATGCCGTTTGACCAGTTCACGATCGAGCAATTGGCTGGGGACTTGCTCGAGCAGCCAACCATCGATCAAGTGGTCGCCACTGGATTTCATCGCAACACGCCACATCAATATGAGGGGGGGAGTGACCCCGAGCAATATCGCGTGGATCGCGTCAAGAACCGAGTGGACACCACGGGAACGGTCTGGCTGGGACTGACCATCGGCTGTGCCCAATGCCATACGCACAAGTACGATCCCATTTCCCACACGGAGTATTATCAACTCTACGCGTTCTTTAATAGTGACGACGAACCCGAGAGTTGGGCGGTTGATGGTGAAAAAAAGACAACTTCTCTCGTCATGCAACCGCTTTCCACACCGCGGGCCACGCATCGACATTTGCGTGGCAGTTTCCTTAGCCCCGGAGAGCCCGTCGCAGCGATCACCCCCGCTGCTCTTCATCCCTTTCAGGCCCAACGGCCGAACGCCGCGAATCGGTTGGATCTGGCTCGTTGGCTCGTTGCCGCCGACAACCCATTGACGGCCCGGGTGATTGTCAATCGCATGTGGCTGCATCTGTTTGGCGCGGGACTGGTCCAAACCGAGAACGATTTTGGCAGCCAAGGCGCGCTCCCCTCGCATCCCGAATTACTAGATTGGCTGGCGGTACGATTCATGACCGATGGTTGGAGCATGAAATCGCTGCAACGCTTGTTGGTCACTTCTGCCGCCTACCGTCAGTCCTCCGTGCGGCGTGAAGATCTGGACTCAGTCGATCCAACCAATCAGCTGGTTGCCCGCCAGTCACGCCATCGGGTAGAGGCTGAGGTTGTACGTGACTTGGCCCTGGGGGCTAGCGGCTTGTTGGCGGGAACCATGGGAGGGCCGGCCGTGTTCCCCACCGTGGCCCCTCACGTGATGGGGACGAGTTCCGCGAAACACGACTGGCCCATTAGCCAAGGGGCAGATCGATTCCGCCGCGCGATCTACACGGCCTTGTATCGCGCCGAGATGTACCCCCTGTTATCCACCTTCGACGGACCGGATCGGGATAATGCCTGCACGCGGCGCAATCGGTCCAACACGCCACTTCAATCCTTGACGTTGGCCAATGACCCGGCCATGCTGGAGATTGCGCAGGGGCTGGGCAAGCGACTACTGTCCGAGCATGCTCCCGATGCACGGCAACGCATCCTGCAAGCCTTCAACTTATGCTTGGGACGCGAGCCGAATTCGGCAGAACGTGACTCCCTGGTGCGATACTATCAACAACAGCTGGCTCATTATGCGACGGACGAAAAGGCTGCGGGGGAGTTGATGGGCCCGATGTTCGGTACGGTTGTCCCTCAGTCCGCATTGGCAGAGGCGGCAGCCTGTGTCGCCTTGGGTCGCGTGATGCTCAACTTGGATGAATTTGTAACCCGCGAATGAGTCCGCGGATCGAGCGGACGTGACGTAGTATGACGGGCGATATGACACCAATGCAGCCACCCACAAACGCCGACCCGAAGCGAACGGGCCTATTGCAGGCCACGCGTCGTCACTTCTTTGCGCAGTGTGGTGTGGGGGTCGGTTCCATGGCCTTGGCGCAACTGCTGCAACAGGACCGTTGCACTGTCGCCGGTCCCACCGACACATCGGCCAATCCCCTGCAGCCACGGATACCGCACCATACTCCCAGAGCCCGCGCCGTCATTTTCTTGTTCATGGCGGGGGGCCCCAGCCAACTCGAGACCTTCAGCTATAAGCCCAAGTTGGCAGAGCTAAATGGCCAAGCACCCCCGGCTAGTCTCCTTTCGGGAAAGCGATTCGCGTTTTTGAAGGGGAACGAAAAGCTCTTGGGCCCTCGCCGCCCCTTCGCTCAGTACGGACAGAGCGGGGCGTGGATCTCCGACCTGCTCCCCCACCACCAACGGGTTGTGGACAAACTGTGCATCATCAACAGCATGCAGACCGATGTCTTCAATCACGGGCCCGCTAAGATTTTCCTGAATACGGGTTCGTCGCAAACCGGTCGCCCCAGCATGGGGTCTTGGTTGACCTATGGTCTCGGTAGCGAGTCGCAGGATCTGCCGGGATTCGTGGTACTGCAATCGGGGCCACGCGGCCCGCGCAATGGGGCTCAACTCTGGTCCAGTGGATTTCTCCCCACGACCTTTCAAGGGGTGGCATTCCGCAATGCGGGGACCCCCATTTTGAATTTGGAAACGCCCCCTGGCATTGGCATGCAACAGCAGTCGCAATTCATCTCCACGGTGACCGACATGAATCGGCTGCGGCAGCAGACCGTCGGCGATCCCGAGATCGCCACGCGCATTGCCGCCTATGAAATGGCCTATCGCATGCAGATTCGCGCGCCGGAATTGATCGACCTGTCGCGCGAGTCACAAGCCACGTTGGATGATTATGGAGTAACTCCCCAAGAGCCTTCTTTTGCCAATAATTGCCTCCTGGCGCGTCGTCTGGTGGAACGCGGCGTACGCTTCGTGCAACTCTATCACACGAACTGGGATCATCACGGCGCGGAAGAAGACATCAACACCGACTTACCGGTGCGTTGTCAACAGGTCGACCGGCCCATCGCCGCCCTGCTAACCGATCTGCAAGAGCGGGGCTTATTGCAAGACACGATTGTCGTGTGGGGGGGCGAGTTTGGCCGCACGCCTATGGGAGAGGAGCGGGCCTCCGTGGGGCGTGATCACCACATCGAGGCCTACACGATGTGGGTGGCAGGTGGCGGATTTAAACCGGGCATTGTCTGGGGGCGCTCGGACGAATTGGGCATGGGGGTCGTCGAGAACCCGGTACATGTCCACGATCTGCACGCCACGCTGCTGCATTGCCTCGGACTCGATCACACGCGATTGACCTACCGCTTTCAGGGGCGCGACTTCCGTCTCACGGATATCCATGGTCGCGTCCTCCAGCCGTTATTGGCTTGACGGAACGGACGCCCGCATGCATCAGGAAACGTCGAACCATCATTGGTGGAGCGGTCCGTCCGGAGTCCGCGAGGTTCTGGTCGTCGCGTTGCCTTTGGTGATCTCAAGTCTATCGTGGACGGTCATGACGTTTATCGACCGTATCTTTCTTCGTTGGGTATCCGGCGAGGCGATGTCGGCCGCCTTCTCAGCCTCGATGGTTTGGTTCTTGATTCTCTGCTTGCCGCTAGGCATTTGCGCGTACGCCAATACATTCGTTGCACAATACTTTGGCGATCATCAGTGGCGACGGATTGGGTCCGCGGTCTGGCAAGCCATCTGGCTCGCCGTGCTGTGCATACCGATGACTTGGCTAATGATCGAATGGGCTCCGGCCATTTTTCGCTTGGCGGATCATGCCCCCACGGTGCAACAGCACGAGGTCACCTATTTTCGCAGCATCATGTGGGGGGGCGGCGGGATGCTCGTGGCCCAGGCTGCGGCGGCGTTCTACAGCGGTCGCGGCAAGACACTCGTCGTGATGTGGGTTGATACGGCAGTCGCGATTGTCAACATCGGGCTGGATTACCTCTGGATCTTCGGGCATGCAGGGTTTCCTGCCATGGGTGTGGCGGGAGCCGGCTACGCAACTTCGGTCGCCCTTTGGCTCAAGGCCGCGATCTACGTTGGGTTGCTTTTGCAATCTCGACACCGTCGTGAATTCGGCACGATGCAGGGCATGCGCTGGGATGGCACGTTGTTTTGGCGACTGTTGTACTTCGGCGGCCCTAGCGGGCTACAGATGTTGCTCGATCTGGTGGGCTTCACCGCCTTTGTGATTCTGGTCAATCGGCTAGGCATGGTCGAAGCCGAAGCCACCTCGATGGCATTCAGTGTCAGCACGCTGGCGTTTATGCCCATTTGGGGATTTGGCATGGCCGCGGGAGTTTTGGTCGGGCAACGCCTGGGGGACGATCAACCAATGCTGGCAGCCCGCGCAACGTGGACCACACTCGGCGTTGCCTTAACCTATATGGCCGTGATTTCTACCTGTTATGTATGCGTGCCGCAGTTGTTCTTGTTCGGATTTGATGCGGGGAATCAGGCCGCGCCGAACCAAGCCCAAGTCGCTGCCTTGGCCACGTCCCTACTGCGCTACGTGGCAGCCTACAATCTGCTGGATGCCGTGCTGACTATTTTCGTCAACGCGATCAAAGGGGCGGGAGACACCCGATTCGTGTTTTTCGTCAGCCTAGTGATGGGGACACTCTTGGCAGCGGGCAGCTGGTTGGCCGTCGAGATTTTGGCCGCTGAGATCCATACCTGTTGGCTACTGATCACGGGCTGGATCTGGATCATGGCGGCGATTTTTACCGCGCGCTTTGTGCAGGGAAAATGGCGCAACATGCGGGTCATCGAGTGATTCGGCTCGTCAACCCAGTGTCTCTCTTCCACCACCACTTTGCGGATTCTGCCTGGAACTGGGGACTCACGGGAAACAGGGGACTCACGTCCCCCGCTCGCCCATTCGCCACGGTCACCGCCTGGCGCCATGGGGACCGCCTGTTGGTTGCTGTTATTGAGCGTACGCACGGGCGGACAAGCCGCCCGTGGCACCCAACACCCAACACTCAGCGCATGAAGCACTAGCCCATGCAGCGAAAATCCATTCTACTGGATGGCGGTCCGTGCCACACCATTGCGTCCGCCTGCGGCCATTTTGCAACGCATTCCGGTAGGCGGTTTTTTTCATGCCCCCCAGGGTAATCACCATGACCACAACACGTCGTTCGTTTCTACAAGCCATGGCAGCGGGGAGCAGCGCCCTGGGGGCCGGTTGGCTACAAGGGGGCCCTCTTCGCGCGGACGAAAAATCGGCCCTACATGCCGCGCGCCGACAAGCCGCACACCGACAACGTCGCATGATTTACAACAACGATGGCGACGACATCTGGGCTGCCGGCGTGGACTCCAAGGAAAAATTCTGGGACATTCGGCATGTACCGTTGCTGGGTACTCAGATCGACAGCATTTACTACTGCACCACGCAGAGTTTCAATCTATTTACGCACTCGACCCGTGTAGCCGAAATATTCGTAAATTCGAACGGCCAGTTCAAGCACAACAATCTTCCGCTATTTCTTGCGCAACAAACCGATGGATTGCGCATGTCGTGTGAGTTCGCACACGCCCATGGGCTGGAGTCCATCTGGACGCTGCGCATGAACGATATCCACGATTCGTTCGAGCCTTTGTTGACGTCGCAATGGAAGAAGGAAAAGCCGTCTCGCGTCATGGCCCAGTTGGCTGAGGTGGAGCAAATCAAGGACCGACGCCGACTTTGGAGCTTGGTCGACTTCGAAAATCCCGAGGTCCAACCTCGAATCTTGGCAATCATCGAGGAAGTCTTACAGAACTACCCCGTGGACGGTGTGGAATTGGACTTCATGCGCGCCCCATTTTATTTTCGTTCCACCTACGAGGGACGTGCGGCCGAAGACCACCAGGTTCAATTGCTCTCGCAGCTCGTTGAAAAAATCCGCCAGCTGGTATTGACCGAGAGCGAGCGACAGGGCAAGCCTTTTCTATTGGCGGCGCGGGTGCCAAGCACCATCCAACATTGCAACTACATAGGCATCGACATCGGCCACTGGCTAAAAGCAGGATGGTTGGATGTTTTGGCCATCAGCGGCGGCTACGTGCCGTTTGATCAGCAGATCGCCGATCTGATAGCATTGGGACATCAACATGACGTGCCGGTTTATCCGGCCATCAGCCAATCCGGCTTGAATCGGCGACCGCCGCGCTCGGAAAAGGAAGTACCACATCCCATCGCGCATTGGAGAGGAGCAGCGGCCCAGGCATGGGGAGCGGGGGCGGATGGCATCTACGCTTTCAACGTGTTTATCGGCCCCGGACCAAACCACGCCCGAGAGTTCACCACCACCTTGGGGAAAAGCATTGGTTCCATCGAGACTCTGGAGAAATTTGACCGCTGCTTTGCCTGTAGCGATGCCAATCTATGGATGGGCACCGCGTTTTGGGCCAAGGACGTAGAGTCCTATTCGACGACATTGCCTTTGAAACTCCAACCATCCGTGCCAGGGACCATCCCCATCCAAGTCGCCGGACCGGTCACCGGTCCCGGCGAGACCCCCACCACCGAGTTGCGATTGGAGATGGAGCGCCTTCCGGAAAGCGACACACCGTCCGCCACGCTCAATGGCCAACCCTTGGGTGCGCCCGTTAGGCGAGAGCCGGAAGCGGACATACACCGTCTTGTCTGGACCATTCCCACCAGTTCACGCCAGTCCGGCTCGAATACCGTTCAGCTGACCGTGGCCTCCGACCAGGTTCGCGTGGTCGCGGCTGAGATTTGGTTCACCGCGAAGTGACGTGTGCCGCATTCCGATCGGGCTCGACCGCCAAACGCAGGTGGTCGCGCGCATTGGCGTAGCAGATGTTGCGAATCATTCCCCCCACCAACGCCCGATCGTTCGGCAACTCGCCCCGCTCCACCTCGCTCCCCACCAGATTGCACAACACGCGGCGAAAATATTCATGCCTCGGGAACGATAGGAACGAGCGGGAGTCGGTCAACATGCCCACGGATCGCGACAGCAGGCCCACATTGGAGAGGGCGTTGATCTGCCACTCCATCCCCTCCTTCTGATCGAGATGCCACCAACCCGAGCCAAACTGAATCTTGCCTGGCACGCTCCCGTCCTGAAAGCATCCGATAGCGGTGGCAAACAGGTAGTTATCACGCGGATTGTTGTTGTACAGAATCATCCGCGGCAAGACGTTCTCCCGATCCAATTGGTCCAGATAAGACACCAACGCGTTGACCTGGGGCCAATCTCCGATGGTATCAAACCCGCTGTCCGGTCCTAGCTGCTGAAAGTTCCGTGTATTGGTATTACGCAGCGCGCCCAGATGCAACTGCTTGGTCCAGCCGGCTGCCGCATCCCACCGGCCGAATTCCAGCATGAGAAAGCTGGCGAACTGGCTGTGCTCCGTCGGTGATGCGGCCTGCCCCCTGCGACAACGATCGAAGACCGCAGCCGCCGCCATCTCACCGCCAGGCACCGCATAGCAATAAGGCAACCCGTGATCCGACAACCGACAACCCAGGGCATGAAAGGCCTGATGGCGCTGCCGCAGCGCGGCGAGAAGGTCGTCCAGCCGACGAATCGAAACATTTGCGACCTGCTCCAGACGAGTCACCCAGTGATTCCAGCGAGGCGGATCGTCGACCTGAAGCGCACGATCGGGCCGAAAGGTCGGATACACCCTAGTGGACAATTTGGAATCGCGGATCGACTGGTGATGTGCCAGATCGTCCGTGGGATCATCCGTCGTGCAGACGGCCTTAACCTTAAACCTGTCCAGAATGCCATGCGTGGCAAGTGCCGGAGTGGCCAACTGTTCCGCCGTATGCCTCCAAATCTCGGTCGCTGTGTCTTCGCTCAACAGCAAGTCGATGTCGAAGTGTCGCTTTAGTTCCAGATGTGTCCATTGGTAGAGCGGATTACGCAAGGTCTGAGGGACCGTCCGGGCCCAGGCCAAGAACTTCTCGTAGGCAGCTCCCTCCCCCGTGCAATACCGTTCCTCGATGCCATTGGCACGCATCGCGCGCCATTTGTAGTGATCTCCGGCTAGCCAAATCTCCGCCAGGTCACGAAACTGGCGATTCTTGGCGATATCTTCCGCAGGCAGATGAGAATGATAGTCCAAGATCGGTTCCGCAGCTGCGTACTCATGGTACAGCGATTGCGCCGTCTTGGATTGCAACAGAAAATCGGCGTGGATATAGCTCACGATTGCCACCCTTCACCAGCGCGCAACCCGGCGGACCGTTGGCGTTTCATCCTAATGGGCCCTGTAACCCGTCGCAACCTGGCCCGCGGCACAGGCATCGTGCTCAGTGGCCTAGGTATCCTGCCTGTGTCCTCAGTGGCATAGGCATCCTGCCAGTGTCCGTCTCCCAGTGGCATAGGCATCTTGCCTGTGTACAATGGCGTCGCCGCCGATCCGATCTCGCGTCGGCCGCTGTACGATCCTCCCCACGATTACTGAATCCCGATGGTTAAGGAACTTATCGACATGTCTCAACAACCGGAACCAACCGTCCAACAGTTGTTCGATTTGACCGGACGAGTCGCTCTGCTTACGGGCGCCTCGGGGTACCTGGGTAGCTCATTCGCGCAGGCGTTGGCGGAGGCGGGAGCCACGGTTGTGGTGGGAAGCCGCGACGTGGCGCGGGCGAAGGAAGCCTTGCAAGCGCTTCCAGGCCCTGCCCAACACCATGCGGTCGTCTTGGATCAAATGGACCATGCATCGCTGGAGTCTGGATTTCGCGCAGCCGTCAAGGCGGCGGGAAAGATCGACATCTTAGTGAACAACGGACATGAGGCCTTGGGAAAGGACCTCACCAACGTAACCGGGGAGGAATTCACACGGCATCTGGGAAATGCGACCAGTTATTTTCTGCTGGCCCGTTTACTACACGATCACGCCGTGGAACGGAAGGCACCGGCCAGCGTGATCATGATCGGTTCGATGTATGGAGTCGTCGGCTCGTACCCGGATGCCTATGCGGGTCTCTGCAATGCCAGCCCCGTCGCCTACCACACACTCAAGGGGGGCATTGTGCACATGACACGCCATTTGGCCGTCTACTGGGCCACCGATGGGGTCCGCGTCAACTGCCTCAGTCCCGGTCCGTTTCCGAATGAACCGCGGGTGCCGCACGAGATGGTGGAGCGACTCTGTTCCAAGAGTCCCATGAAGCGAATGGGCAAACCCCACGAGTTGAAGGGAACACTGATTCTTTTGGCTAGTGATGCGGGCAGCTACATTACGGGCCAAAACATCTTGATCGACGGCGGCTGGACGGCCTGGTAGAGCGGATACCGCTGGAGAAGTTCGCGCAAGCGTGCGGCGGATAGGGCCCCAATGTCAACTTCGCGGCTGACACCACCAACCCCATATGCGAGCAGGCCGTGGCAAGCCCACTTGGGCAACAGGGCCAGGATGGCGGCGCTGGGACGGGCGATGACGTGGGCCGCGATGAGCTTGCCCAGTCCATCGACGCGTGATTTACCTGCCTCGATGGCGGCATTCACGGCGGCCACGTCCCCCTTGATGAGGATGGTGATGTAGCCTCCTCCCAGTTTCTCCTTGCCCAACACTTCAACGTTGGCCGCCTTGCATGCCGTGTCAATGGCCTCGATCACGGCGGTAAATCCTTGTGTTTCAATCAGGCCGATCGCAAAGCTGTTTTCGGTAGCCATAGGAGTTCTGTCTGCCTCGTGAGAATTCGATGGGTTATCCAAGTCAAAGACAACGTTTTGTTCGATCAGCGGCGAGAATTCCCGCGCACTGTCAATGCCCTTCAATGCTCGCTCGTCTGGCGCATCCAAAATGGCTGTTACACAACGGGCCTGCATCTGGCCGGCCAGTTGTTCCGCCAATTCCACTGCGGCGCGTAACGCCGCAGGAGATCCGGCCATCTTCAGCAAGAATCCGCTGAAGTCATTGAGTTCCGCCTGCACCAAACGGACCGGCGCGGCTTTTTCAATGCGATCGAGAATCACCAGCGCGGCGCCCAACGCGGTGATTTCCAGAATCGCCAGACCGTGCGGTCGGATGGATTCAGGTCGGATCATGAGGAAAGCTCAGTCGGCAATACGGGGGGGTGGGGGGGACATTGCGGGAGACGCCGTTTCGCAAGCCTAGCACACGAGTGGACGGTCGGCCAGCCAATTCGCGGGCCGACCGATTCCAGCACCCAAGGGGGGGGCGGGTCGCTAGCGCAGGCCAATCGACACGCACTTGGTTTCCAGATACGCGTCCAGTCCCTCGCTGCCATTCTCACGGCCCAAGCCAGACTCCTTGAGACCACCGAAGGGGGCCTGCGGCGTGGCGGGAACCGTGTCGTTAATCCCGATGATGCCGAATTCCAGGCCATCGGCCATTTTAAAGGCCGTCGACAGATCGTTGGTCATCACATACGCAGCCAGACCGTAGCACGTATTGTTGGCCTGCGCGATGGCTTCTTCGACGTTTGAGAATTCGAGGATGGGCATGACGGGTGCGAACGGTTCTTCGGACATCACACGCATCGTTGGGTTGACCGAAGCCAAGATCGTCGGTTCAAAAAAGTAGCCCCGTTCGAACTGAGGCGATCGTCGGCCGCCGGCCACACAGCGAGCTCCTTGTCCGCAGGCATCCTGAACCAAAGACTCGGTCCGGGTCAGTGCCTTGGCCTCAAACATCGGGCCAATATCCACCCCCTCGTCCATACCATTCCCCAATCGCAGCGTCTTGGCCTCTGCCACACAGGCCTCGACATACTCATTCTGCACCGATCGGTGCGCGTAGAAACGCGTGGGACTGATGCAAACCTGGCCATTGTTGCGAAACTTGCCCACGACGGTGGCCTTGGCTGCCGCAGCGATATCCACATCGGGGAAAATAATGACCGGTGCATGCCCCCCGAGTTCCAAGCTCAAACGCTTGACCTGATCCCCCGCTTGGCGCATGAGTTGCTTGCCCACGCGTGTTGAACCGGTAAAGGAAATCTTGCGGCAGATGGGATTGGACATAAACTCCTGCATCACCTCGTCGGGGGGCCCGAGCACCAGATTGACGGCGCCGGGGGGCAAGTCGGCTTCCTCCATCAATTCAAAGAGTCGCATCATGCACAGGGGCGTTTGGCTGGCCGGGCGCGAGACGGTTGTGCAACCGACGGCGAGTGCGGGTGCGATTTTTCTCGCCTGCAGCAACAAGGGAAAATTCCAGGGTGACACGGCGGCGCACACGCCCACCGGATGTCGCATGGTCAGGATGCGCTTATTGGGCACGCTGGCAGGGATGGTGCGACCATACGCGCGCTTGGCTTCTTCCGCAAACCAGTCGAACGTGGCGGCACTCCCCATGACCTCGGCACGCGCTTCGGGGAGCGGCTTTCCCTGCTCCAGAGTCAGCACGGTAGCGATGCTATCGACATGGGCACGCATCAGATCGGCGATTTTCCGCAGACGAGCGGCTCGGTCATAGACCGACAGCTGCCGCCATGCTGGCATGGCAGCGTCGGCGGCTTCCAGCGCGCGTCGCGTGTCGGCAGCCGTACCATAGGCCACCGTCACAATCGGCTCCTCGGTGGCTGGATTGATGATGTCCAGGGTAGCCCCTTCAGCACCATCCACCCATTTCTGGTTGATGTATAGCTGTGTGTGCTTCAACGGCAAAGTGGTCCTGGACGATTGGATCATGGCGTTATCTCCCAGCATGGATTCTCGTGAAGGAGGCGGGTGAAACTCGGGCTGTGGCGGGCCCAACCTCAACCGACATGGTAGCAGGCCTGCCATGACCGTTGTCAGGCCCCCGAGACGCGTGACGCACCCCCATGCCGCGTAACCGGAAAAATTTTCTCCCTTGCGAAATCCCTTCGAGCCGATAATATGCCCAATCCTCACACGGAACATGGTTCGCCGAGCGAACGCGCCCGGTGGTCCGCTGCCGCGAAATCAGGCCATTTTGGCCTCTCAAGACCTACTTGCCAAAGAGCGACGCTACAACCACATGCCCGACACGCTATTGCTGGAACCACGTCGCACAACATCGCGGCCACCACAGAACGAACCCGCCCATGTTGGGCCACATGACACGAACGGCGCCGCGAGTGGAGCATCGCTGCACTCCGAACGGGACCTGCTAGCGGGACATGTGGAAGGTTGCGCCGTGGGCCTCATGGTAGGACTCGGGGAGACGTACCTGGCCGCATTCGCCCTGGCGCTTGGGCTGGGGGAGATTTTCGCCGGATTGGTGGCGAGTGTGCCACTAGTGGCGGGCGGGATCATGCAACTGATTTCGCCGTTCATGGTCCACCGATTTCGTTCCCACAAGCGATGGGTGATGGTGTGCGCGACGGTTCAAGCAACCAGTTTCATTCCGTTGGCAATCGCCGCAACCCTTGGTCGCCTGCCTGGCTGGGCCGTGTTAGTCGTTGCCTCCATCTATTGGGGCTCGGGCTTAGCCAGCGGCCCGGCATGGAATACCTGGGTGGGAACCATTGTGCCGCGTCCGATCCGTGCGCAATACTTCGCCCGTCGTACCAAGCTGATGCAGGCCGCCGTGATGACTGGCTTCTTGGCCGCAGGCATCGCCTTGCACCTGTGCGCTCAGTATCATATGGCGCTATACGCCTTTGCCGGCATCTTCGCAAGTGCGGCCTTGGCGCGCATGGTCTCAACCGCGACGCTGGCCATGCAAAGTGAGCCAACGCCGATTCCAGCCAATATGCAGGCGGTCACGCTCCGCGAACTGGCACATCAATTCCTCTTCGGGCAAGGCAACCGTTTGCTGGCCTACATCGTGGCCGTGCAACTCACGGTGCAGATCGCGGGGCCCTTCTTTACACCCTTCATGTTGGGCAAGTTGCATTTCTCATACGCCGACTACACCATCTTGATTGCCACCAGTTTTGTGGCCAAGATCCTGGCGCTCCCGGTTATGGGACGCATTGCGCAGAACGGCAGCGCCGAGCGTCTGTTGTGGATTGGCGGATTGGGCATCGTTCCACTCTCCGCACTCTGGATCGTGTCCCAGAGTTTTCCTTGGTTGATCGTACTGCAACTGGCTGGCGGTGTTGCGTGGGCTGCGTATGAGTTGGCCTTCTTCTTACTGTTTTTCGAATCCATCCCCGAAGAGCGGCGGACCGGAGTCCTCACGCTTTACAATCTGGCGAACACCGTCGCGTGGGTCGGTGGCGCGTTGTTGGGGGGCGCGCTCCTGACGATCATGGCAAAAACTCATTCGGCCTATCTGACGGTCTTTGTCATCTCAGGCGTAGGCCGACTGGCCGCTTTACTCTTACTTTGGCGAGTCCCCGGTGTGCGGACGGCCGCAGCATCCCCTGCGCTTCGTAGCTGGAAAAGCCGTTTGAAAATTGGGGCAGGACTCGGTCTAGCGAAACTCGGGGCCTATCGAGAAGACCGCTAGTTTACCCCCCAGTAGTTTACCCC
>SXHS01000126.1 GCA_005773145.1 Planctomycetaceae bacterium
CGACTTGCATGCCTAATCCACGCCGCCAACGTTCATTCTGAGCCAGGATCAAACCCTTCAATTGTTTAAGCTTAACGACCACGATTTGCAAACACCGCTCCGAAACACGTCCTGCCGATCGCTCGGCAAATCGCACCCCATCGCCTGCGTCCACTCCTCGAGGCCGGTTCTGAGCCTACCAAAAGAGGTTATACACCAATCTTAGCCAACCAATGCCTACCGAAGCAGACACCAACCAGCCAAGACTGGAAAGCACAGTCTCATAACTAGCACTCTTTCGAGAGCCACAAAGAGGTATACTACCAAATTGTCAAAGATCGTGCTGATGACCTTCAGGCCTGAGCCCGTTTGCCATCAACGCGGTCAATTATAATCGACCGTCGATGAGAGTCAACAGGGGGTAAAAGAAAAATTTTATCGAGCCCCAAGTCGCCGCCAATCGGTGTCACCAATTACCCAAATTAACACTCCCTCACCCCGGGCCACCTGCCCAATCGAAGGCCGATTGATCCATGACATTACCGTCCGACAGCCATCCCACAGTCCCGCGCCGCGCTCCATCCGCTCACCAACGTGCGCCGCGTCTCCCTACGACGGATTCCGCCACGGGCCGTTGGCTCGCGCTCTCCGCCGCACTACTCGGTTGGATGTTTGATGGTGCCGAGATGGGGCTGTTTTCATTGGTGGGGCGCCCCGCAGTCAAAGATCTGCTCAACACGCAGGACGAAGCGCTCGTGAGCCTGTGGTTCGGCATTGTGATCGCCTTCTTTCTTGTCGGAGCCGCAACGGGCGGAGTCCTCTTTGGCTGGCTGGGAGACCGCATCGGTCGAGTGCGCGCGATGGCCTTGAGCGTGCTGACGTACGCTCTGTTCACGGGCCTATGCGGATTTGCGACGGATGCCTGGCAAGTGGGCCTCCTGCGGTTCATCGGGGCCTTGGGAATGGGAGGCGAATGGTCGCTGGGAGTTGCATTAGTCATGGAGGTCTGGCCGAATCGGTCGCGGGCTCTGATGGCGGCATTGATCGGTGCCGCCGCCAATGTGGGATACCTGCTGGTCGGCTATATCGCTTTGCTGATCGGTCGCAACATGGCCGTTGTCGAGCAATCCTTGCAAGCCATGGGCCTATCGGCCGACACGACTGGCGAATTGGTGGACAACGGCGCGTGGCGGCTGTTGATGATACTTGGAGTAACTCCCGCGCTACTCACGTTCTTGATTCGGCTGTTTGTGCCGGAGTCTCACCGCTGGGAGGAGGAGAAGCGACAGGGGGCCACGACGCACTGGGCCGCCCATGATCTTTGGGGACTGGCTTTGGGGATCCTTGGACCAGCCGCCATTATTTATCTGTGGTCGACTGCCGGCGCACCCTACGCGCTCTGGATCCGCGTCGCTGGAACTCTTGCAGGCCTCGCAGTGGCTGTAGCCGGTTATACCTTTCCCGTGCTCCGCTTCCTACAGCGCGGTGGTTCCGTTCAACGGGCCGATCAACCGGGTGTGCCGATCCTATATCGCATGGTGATGGCCGCCTGCCTGAGCGGCGTGGCGCTGGTCGGCACTTGGGGATCGGCTCAGTGGGCCCCGTCGTATGCGCAGAAGCTGACCGAGGCCGGCATCGGTATCACAAGTGTGACTGAGGCCCGTGAGCAGGTTCAAATTTGGCTGGCGATCGGCGCGATCATCGGAACCATCTTGGCCGCTTTGATTGGCAGTTGGCTGGGACGTCGACTGACATATAGCTTGATGTGCCTCACGGCCTTTGGCTCGACCGTATTTCTTTACCAGTTCCATCATGCTTACGGCACGTCCTTTCTCGTGGCGACCACATTCGTCGGGATTTGCACGGCCTCTTTTTATGGTTGGCTCCCCCTCTACTTGCCCGAACTGTTCCCAACTCGCGTGAGGGCCACCGCCCAGGGCTTCAGCTTCAATTTTGGCCGCATCATCGCGGCCATTGGGGCGCTACAAGCCGGCAATTTGGTCGGCATGTTCCCACACGATGTTCCTTTCGGTGGGATTCTTTGGAAGGGCGCCTATCCCCTGGCATGCACCACGATCAGCCTGGTTTACATCGTGGGCTTCTTGCTGATTTGGTGCTTGCCCGAAACGAAAGGCCAACCACTTCCCGATTGAGCCTGGGAACGAGCGACCGACGGATGTCGGGTTCTCATTCGATTATCGGCGTGCGACTATCGGCGTGTTGCGCCGCGTGGCGGCGTGTCATGCCGCAAGGCTTCAACAAATTGAGTCAACTCGCTGGGGAGAGGGGCCACGAATTCCAACTCCTCCCCGTGTTCGGATTGCGGATGACGAATCCGCAGGCGATGGGCATGCAGCGCCAACCGGCGCAAATGAAGATCTTCAGCTGCGGGGCTTCCGGTCAATTCACCGACGGTGACTTGCGAACGGCCGCTGTAGAGCCGGTCACAGAGTACGGGACAACCCACGTGGGCTAAATGGACACGAATCTGATGGGTGCGTCCGGTATGCGGCAGCGCTTTCAGCATCGCG
This sequence comes from Planctomycetaceae bacterium, assembly GCA_005773145.1. Taxonomy (GTDB): domain Bacteria; phylum Planctomycetota; class Planctomycetia; order Pirellulales; family Pirellulaceae; genus SXHS01. Next base: position 2,511 of record SXHS01000126.1, read on the forward strand.
CAGCGTTGCCAGCGTTCCTGCACCTCGTAGACCGTGCGGGCCTGTCGGCTGGTTTCATGCCCCGCTCGAATCGCCATACGCTCGCGGTGGTACGGATGCACCCCAATCGGCTGGTCGATTTCATCTCGATCCCGATCGGGCACACCCTGCACGATGGCAAAATACTCCTTATGCACCGTGCGTGCTGCGAATTGCTCGGCCAGTCGCATATGGGCTGCATCGGTTTTCGCGATCACGATCACGCCGCTCGTTTCGCGATCGAGGCGATGCACGATACCCGGCCGCGTTGGCCCACCCGCTTGACTCAAGCGATCAAAGTGATGCGCGAGTGCCGCTGTAAGAGTTCCGGACCAGTGCCCCTTGGCTGGATGCACCACCATCCCGGAGGCCTTATTGATGGCGACCATCGCCTCATCCTCGTAGAGAATGTCGAGCGGTATATTTTCCGGGCGAGGGCCTGCGGGGGGAACTCCGGGCAACTGAAAGGTCACGACCTGCTGCAGCTTCAAGCGGCAAGCGGGCCGATGCACAACGCCATCGACCTGAACCTGCCCAGCCTGCACGGCGCGGCAGATTTGCGAGCGACTATAGGCGGGCAAGTGGGCAACGAGAAACGCATCCAGTCGCATGCCGACTTGGTCGGCTTCGACGCGCAACTGCACAGGTGCCGACTCGGAGGACAATTCCACCATGATCTAGCCGGAACCGTCCGAGGCTGGAGTGTCCGAGGCTGGAGTGTCCGAGGCTGGAGTGTCCGAGGCTGGGTCCTTGGGCGGCTCGACGTTGGGAATGGCCGGTTCGGCAGGGGATGATGATGTCGTGGGTGGCGCGATTCCGGGAACCGCACCTGATCCCAGCGGGTCGGCCGCCGGCTTCGGCCTCATGGGTCCCTGCTCGGCAAACCATTCGACAAAGGCGGCCGTCGACGGTTGGTTGACAAAAGCCAGTCGCGCGTTGGCCACCGACGCGGCGACTGTGTTCGGCCAAGTTTCCACAATTTCGCGATAATGTTGCGCGGCCCGTTTCAGATCGCCGGCTGTTTCATCGGCCTGAGCGGCCCCCAACTTGGCCCGCTGGGCGACTTCCGTCGGCGGATTGGTATCGAGCAGCTTGATATAGGCATCACGTGATTCTTTGACGCGAGTCATGGCCTGCTGGCGATCGGTCAGCATAAGATCCACCGCAGTACTCAGGGCCGAATCGGCAGCCATCAGGGCCGCCCAACTTCCTGCGGTCGTACCGGCGTTTTGTTGCGCAACTTCATCCAGCGCGCCCAAACTGTTGTCGAACGACGCGCCATAGAACGCATCCCACGCGGACGCTTCGAGCCGCCCCGTTCGTCCTTGCACGATCCACAACAGCACGACGGCAGCCAAACCGGCTGCTAATAGCCCTAAGATCGTGTTCGCGCGAGTGCTGATCCAGGGCAAATGGTGGCCAATCCAATCCGCCAGGGAATTCGTTTCCAGTTCGTGACGACGTTCTGCTTTCATCTACCGGTTTGCCTTATTTCACGCGGGATTGGCGGGTATATCTTCCGCTGCGCGAGTATACGGGGCATACCGCGCACGCGTCAAGGTCTCCGCTGAGCAACGACACCGACAGATCCAGATTCCCAAACACGGCGGACACTGCCATTTCCCCTTGCAGTGCCAGGACAACTGTCGGACAATCCCCTCTCGATAAGAGATCCTCCTGCGAAATTCGCTTCGTAGCATGGGATCGAGGAACGCCCATTTTTTATTAGCTGTTTTTAATTGCTGTCTGCCCCGAATAATCACATCATCTCCAACTTCCAATGCGGCCCGACTTAAACTCAGCCCAACGCGACGCGGTGGAGACTTCACGAGGGCCGTTGTTGGTGCTGGCGGGGGCAGGAACGGGCAAGACGCGGGTGGTCACCTTTCGCATCGCCCGCCTGATCGCCCAAGGTACCCGGCCCGACCGCATCTTGGCCGTGACGTTCACCAACAAGGCAGCAAAAGAGATGCAGCAGCGCGTGGGAGCCCTGCTCAAGATACGGAAGGAACTGCGACCCCACATTTCGACCTTTCATTCGCTCTGCGTGCAAGTTCTGCGACGTCACATCCATCACCTGGGATATCCCGCAAAATTTGCGATCTATTCGCAGGGGGACCAGCAGCAGGTTGCCCGTCAAGTCTTGCAGGAGGCCAAGATCGCCAATACGGCGTTACGGCCGGCTGACCTGTTGTTTTTGATCAGCCAGTGGAAGTCGCGCAGCGTCACGCCGGCCCAGGCGGGATCGATGGCCAGTACCGATCGTGAGCATTTGGCAGCGGTTGCTTACCGCCGTTATCAAGCCGCCCTGCAGGCGGTAGGGGGCGTGGACTTCGACGATCTTCTCTTATGCACCGAAAAACTTTTTGCGAATCACCCGGCCTGTCGCCGTGAGGAGGCTGGTCGATTCGACCATATCCTGGTGGACGAATATCAGGACACCAATGGGAGTCAATATCGGATCGTGCGTGCCCTGGCGGCTGGCCATCGCAATCTATGCGTTGTGGGAGACGACGACCAATCGATTTATGGGTGGCGTGGGGCCGAGGTTCGGCACATCCTTCAGTTTCGCGATGATTGGCCGGAGGCCAAGATCGTCCGCCTTGAGGAGAATTACCGGTCAACAGGGGCTATTCTGGAACTCGCCAATCGCCTGATCGCGTACAACAAGACGCGGTACGGAAAGGTGTTGAGGGCTGGTCGGCCCGGGGGCGAACGGCCGAGGATTTTACAATTTCCTGACGAGACAACGGAGTCTGAGCAAATCGTGGCGGACATTCGTCTGGTTCTTCAGCGGCCTGGTATTGAGCCACGCGATATTGCCATTCTCTTTCGCACGAACGAGCAACCTCGCCCCTTCGAGACCGAATTGCGTCGCGCCAAGCTCCCGTACCTGTTGATTGGCGGCATGTCCTTCTTCGATCGCAAGGAGGTGCGGGATTTGATGGCCTACCTACGATTGCTGGATGCGCCCCAGGACGAGATGGCGTTTCTGCGGGTCTGCAACACGCCGGCTCGTGGCATCACGCCGGCCGCCACCAATCGATTGCGAGCTGCCGCAGCAGCGAGTGGTGTGCCGTGGTCCGAAGTGCTCCCCAAGGCGCAGGAGGTGAAGGGGGTGAGTGCTGCGGCGGCCGAAGCGATCCGCCAGTTTCTCGCCTTGCTAGAACGTTATCGCCAACAAACAACGACCACCCCTTGGGCCTCGTTGATGACTCAATTTCTGGAGGAGATTGGCTATCGATCCGAGCTCGTCCGTCTGTATCCCGAGCCGGAACAGTTGCAATCCCGCTGGGGGGTGGTTGAACAGTTGGTCAACGCCTTGGCCGAACATCAGCGGAACCGTCCACGTGGCAGTCTGGGGGATTTTGTGGACGCAATGGCCCTCTCGGAGCGGGACCTGGAGGAGGACAAGGACCAGCAATTACGCCGGAACGCCATCGCGATGATGACCCTGCACAGTGCCAAGGGGCTGGAGTTTCCCCATGTCTACATGGTGGGCATGGAAGAGGGCCTACTGCCGCCTCGCCGCAGCTTGAACGCAGGGGAGCAACACATCGAGGAGGAGCGTCGGCTGTGCTATGTGGGCCTGACGCGGGCCCAGGAGCGATTGACCCTCTCCATGAGCCTGAGCCGGATGAAGTGGGGAAAACCGAGGGAATCCCACCCCAGCCGGTTCCTTTTCGAGCTCTTGGGGCAGGCCGAGCGGGCGCCCAGTCATACCCCGCAGCCGTCTCAGGCCCTTCCTACCAAGGCCCCCCAGAGGCCAGGCGGGCCTCCGGGGCCCAAGTCTTCGGCAGGCCGCCCAACTCGGCGGGGCCGCTGAATCGACATTGGAACATCCGGCCACCATTGCTAGAATGCTGGCACGGAGTGATTGCGTACAGACAGGGAGGTCCGCATCATGTCAGGGACGATCGAGCCATTTAGTTTCGTGCACACCAGCGATTGGCACTTGGAACAGCCGGTGGCCGGTCTGTCGGTGGTTCCGGATGCGTGGTACGAGCGTTTGTTGGATGCGCCCTACGCGGCCGCCGAACGGGTCGTCGACACGACCCTCCAATCGAACGCCGATTTTCTGATTCTCGCGGGCGATATCCTGCAGGCCAAGTGGGCGGGGCCGCACGCGGTAGATTTCCTGCGCCAACAATTGGAGCGACTGGCAGCGGCCAAGATCCCCGTCTACTGGGTGAGCGGGCGAGTGGATCTTCCGGAGGACTGGCCCTCCACGATCCCATTGCCAACGAATGTGCAGCGGTTGGGGCATGGCGAACCCGTTCCACGGCCAATCATGCGCGACACCACGCCGCTGGCAACGATTGAGGGGGCGACGCTGGCCGCCAACGATACCGTGCGCAGCGACCTGTTTCCGGTACGAGAGCGTCAGTTGTATCGCATCGTCACGGTGCATGGCTCCGCCGACCTGTCCTCCCTAGCGCGCGACGATCTGGAATATTGGGCACTCGGTGGCCGCCACCATTTCAAGAAATGGCGGCGGCATGGGTGCGCGGCCGTGACCTGTGGCAGCCCCCAATCACGGCAGCCAGCAGAAGTGGGTCCTCATGGCTGCGCCACCGTACGCGTCGCAGCCGACGGCAGCACGGAAGTTCAGCACGTCGCCACGGATATCTTGCGATGGCAATCCGTTTCCGTCGAGGTTCATTCGGCCACGACACGAAGTGATTTCGAACATCGCCTGCGCGAACATGCCCAACGTTTACTCGTTGAGGCTGGAGGGCGTTCGCTCTTAGTCCAGTGGTCGGTCGTAGACGCCGGATGTCGGCCCGATTCGCCCGGTGCGCGACTCCTGGCCCAGATGCGTTGCGGACGGCTGGCAGCAGATCTCTGTCAGGATTTGCAACGCGCATTTGGGCAACTGGAGCCTGGATTATGGAGTGCCGAGTTGGACGTTGCACCATCCGCGCAGCCAGCGCCGTCTTGGCAAGGGGAAGACTCGGTGTTGGGAGAATTCCTGCGGGCCGTGCAGATGGGCCAGGATCAACTCGACCGTCCGTTGGTTGCGGAGCAATGGCTCACCGATCAAGGCGATTCAACCCACATTCCCACCTCGATGCGCGTGCATAACGCTGCGGATCGACAACGCATTTTGCATCAGGTCGCGGCATTGGGGGCCGACTTGCTGCAGGGTCACTATCAGGAGTTGGAAACGTGAAGATCACCGATTTGGAAATTCAACGTTTCGGACAGTGGCAGGACCTGCGCATTTCTCACGTATCGGCTGGACTCACCGTATTTTACGGACCCAATGAGGCCGGCAAGACCACCCTGTTGCATTACATTCGCTCCATCTTATATGGCCACACCCCATCCGCCGGACATCGCTACCTCGAGCCGGCAGGGCCTGGAGAGCCCTCCAGCGGGCGCCCGGCTAACGGCGGATCGCTGTACCTTTCCCATTCGGGTAGCGCCTATGTGGTGCAGCGCACCTTCAGCGCCAAGGAACCAAGCGACGACGGGGGTGAGCTGCGCGTCTTGGCGGCGGATGGCGCACGGCAGGGAACGGATCGGCTGGCCTCGATGTTACAGGGGGTTGATGAAGCCACGTTTCGCACGGTATTTGCGATTGGTTTGAGCGAACTGCAACACCTGGCAACGTTGGATCATTCGGCAGCCGCGCAGTATCTGTATCAGCTGTCTACAGGCACGAATCACGTCTCGTTGTCGCATGTGATGCGACATTTGCGAAAGAAGCGAGATACGACGGGGAGTTGGGCCGATCCCACATCCGGCTGGCAACAACTGCAGGGGCAAGAGCAGAAGTTGGTAGCCGAGGTGAAGCAGCATACGGCCAGTCAAGGGCGTTGGAAGACGCTGATGGCCGACCGAGACGCGGTCAATGGCGAGGTATCCCAACTGGAAGCCCGTCGCCGACAGCTGCAAGACGACGTCTACTGGGACGAGAGCTGGCAACGCGTCCGTCCGGTATGGGAGCAACTCCAACGTGTGAGGTATGACCTGCACGAGCCGGGCACAGTGGATGAGCCGCCGGCCGCCCTCCGCCGGCAGTGGGATGCACTCACCGAGCAAATTGCGGAGGCCGAGGCCCATCGGCAGCTGTTGCAGGAGCGTTGTGACACGCACCGTCACGAGGTCCGTCAGCACGCCGTCGATCCGAAGATCTGGCGGCAATCCGCTCGTATCAGCGCCCTATTGGAGCAACGGAGCTGGATTGCGGGCCTGGTTCTGCAACGCAATCAATTGGAACAACAGCTCAAAGAACAGTCGCCCCAAGTGGCAAAAAAGAATTTGCTGGCGGGTGAGTCCACTCCCACGCTCACGCGGGCCATGTTGCTTTCGCTACGAAAGTCGGCCCGTCACTACGCACTGAGTCGCCGACGAGCCGACTCCTTACAGGCACGCGTCCCCCCCGCGCCGCAGCCCACCGCGCAATTGGGCGGTTTGGACCAGGTGCAACAAATCATGTCGGATGCGGGGAGCCCTCCACCGCCGAAGGGTGGCTGGGACGTGGTCTCAGCCGTCGAGACGACGGCGCAACTGGTCGCCAATCTGCGACAGCGACTACGGCTGGAAGACGACGTCCCGCAGACACAATCCCAATTGCGAGACTATGATCGTGCCTATCGTCAATTGATGGATCGACAGATACTTTCGCCCCATGTCCTGTTCGGCGTTGGAGCCATTTTTTCGGTCGGCATTCTGTTGCTGCTCGTCGCCCTCTTTGGAAAGACGTTTGGGCTGGCACCCAACAGTCGACAGTTGCTGGGCATGATTGGCGCGGTTTTCACGATGGCTGCCATTTTTATGAAGTGGAGCCTGCACCACTCAATCGATGAGCAGCTCGAACAATGCGCCCGGCAACGGGGTCTCGCGCACGACCAATGGAAGCGTCTGTCCCAGGAACAGAAGCGATTGGACGAACTGCTTCCCGCCGGCGGCGGGCCCATGGCGCAGCGTTTGAGCACTGCGGAGAATCGACTATCGCAGCTGGAGTCTCTCTGGTCAGAACTCGAGCGGCCCGAGGACCCAGAACCCAATTTCGAGCGTTTGACCGCTCGAGCAGCCGCCGCCACGCGCGCCATGCACCGCGCGCAGCGACGATGGCAAGCCACTCTACGCGCCTGCCAGCTCTCCGATCAACTCACTCCGGACGACCTCAAGTCATTGGTGACCGCGTATCAGGAAAGGGTCCGAGATCGCCGGCTGCATGTTCGCTTGCGCAACGAGTTCCAGCACCGCAATCGTGAATTGATGGGGGTGCGCAAACGCATCATGCATCTGGTGCGTGACATGCGACTGAAAACCGAGGACCAAGACCCCGTCCGGCTGCTGGATCTACTCGGACGGTCGCTACAGCAGCAGGACCAGATCGTTGAGCAACGCAAGTCGCTACGCAGTCAATTGCAACAGCTCCGCCATGAGTTGCAGGAAGCCACCCGCACGTGGCAACAGCTCCGTCAACAACAACAAGACTTGCTGCGTGAACAGAACTGGGTCGACTTGCAGCCTCTGCAACAATGGGAAGAACGCTACGCCCGGCATCAGCTACTGCAGCAACAAGAAAACGAGGCACTCGACGAGATCGTTCGCTTGCAGGGCACGGACGACGATCAACGATCCTTGTTGGAGAAACTGCAAGCGCAGTCGCAACGCAATCTGGCCGAGCTGGGCACGAAGGCCCGCACGGAAATCATTCGCATCGAAGAACGATTGAAGCAATTGCATCAACGCCAGGGTGAACTGCAACAGCAGATCCTGGCGTTGACCACCGACCGCCGTTTACCGGAGGCACGATTGAGATTGGCGGCCTTACGGCAGCGCATGCAAAAACAAGTCACGGACTGGCATGTCTATCAGACATCCAGCCTGCTCTTGCAGGATGTTTACAAAAAATTTGAGCAGAATCGGCAGCCGGAGGCCTTGCAAGAGGCCTCCGCCCTGCTGAAGCAATTAACAGGCGGCCGTTATCCACGCATCTGGACCCCTATGGATGAAGATCGACTCTTGGTAGACGATCTCGAAGGGCGCGCCTGGCAAGTGGAGGAGCTGAGCCGTGGGACTCGTGAGCAGGTTTTTCTGGCATTGCGGCTGTCGCTGATCGCCGGCTACGCCCGCCGTGGCGTCCGGTTGCCGATTGTCTTGGATGACGTCTTGGTGAACTTTGATACGGTCCGCTCGCGCCGAGCGACCCGCGTCCTCACCGAGTTTGCCGAGCAGGGACATCAAATGCTCGTGTTCACCTGCCACGAGCATATCCGGCATGATTTCCGCCAATTGGGGGCGGACGTCCGCGATCTACCAGTCGCCGATCGAGATGGCGACACGCCCCCTCTGGTCTCCAATATTGAACCGCGACGACGGCGAAAGAGGAAGAAGAACAAGATACGACGCACAGCGACCGCTCCGGCCCCCATGACCGTCGGAACCGTCATCATTGGCCAGCCCCGGCCGGCGACGTTTCTGCAGGAGCAACCGGTCGAGCCGGCACGCGCCGAACTGGTCCCGACCATCATAAACGGAACTTCTTCTCTGAATCGCACGCCGACACTTTATGGAGACGATATTCCCCCTGGCCAGACGCACAGCCTGATTTCCACAACCAACGCCGAATCGCCAGACGACGAGCGCGAACTCGACATGCCCAGCGCCAGCTATCGAGATGAGCTGCCGCCTGCACAACGATCTCGGGCGTATCAGGAGCCGGCCCATGCGTTGGAAGACACGAACCGCGACACCCCTACCCTCCACTCGTCCCAACCTTCGCTGGTCAACCACGAGTACTCGCTGGCAGAAGACGCGAGGTACCGAGCGTGGCACGCCGCGCCTACGCATCCGAACTCGCCCCATACCCACCCGAGTTAGTCGGAGCGATCAGACGGGGTGATCGGATGTGTCGCCGGCCCAGTAGGTCTGAAAATTCTTGATAAACCACTGTCGGGCCACCCATCGGTCCAGCGGATAGCGGTTCCACAGGTAGGCCGTCATGGGAAGCAGGTGGGTTCCGAGTCGTCGCTTGGTCTCGTTGTTTAGCGGTCCCAGGCTGACCCAATCCAATCCCTGCTGAATGGCGTAGGCCACGGCGTCGTAGGTCAAATTGTGATAGGCCTTGGACTTGAGCGAGAGATCGTAATCGAAACCGCCGTGGGTTTGCAGCATCCCCTGTCCACTTGTAATGAACGTCATGAACCCAATCACGCGGTCACCGACGCGGGAGATGAGGGCCACCTGCGATTGGGTCGCAAACGCCTGGGGATCGGTCAGGACGTCATTGTAAGGCACAAAAAAGGCACTTCGCGCCGCGCTCGCCCGCAGGCACTCCTGCATCGACGCTAACACCTGGCCGTTGAATGGACTCGTCAAAAGCTCCGTAACGGCCCCCGCACGATCATAATCCATGCGTTGCTGCCGCCAATTGCGGCGGCGTTTTTTGGTGGTCGTTTCAAGAAAACGGTTCAACGAACCACACCCAGCGATGCGGATGTGAACCAGCGGAATCATCGGAAAAGCGTCAAAATTTTTCTCCGCATCCAATGGAGACACTCCCGTCGGCTCTGAGATCCAGATGGATTCGATGCCGCGTTGCGCCTTCAAGTGCCGTACCACGGCCGCGACCACTTCGGCACGACGGGGGGCATATTCGCTGGCGATGGCGAAAGGGGATGCGTGTTCGTAGGCCAGGAACGCTGTGTCCAGCAGATACGATGTCTTGCGGGCCAATGGACCGAGCAACATTCCCAACCACCACCGCAGCCGCGGGGTCAACAGGTCGGTACTCTTCCGCTTCGACAAGCGGACCACCGGCACCATGCCGACCCACGAACCTTGGCGAGTGATTCGCAGGTAGGACAACTCCGTAGCGGGACTGGAAAACGCCGCAAAATGCTGAAAATTATCCACCGTGGGGCGGTTGAGACGGGACAAATCCTCCGGCGAGAGAGACGGAATCTGTTCGATCTCGAGTTGCCAGTCGCCCAACTCGCCTTGGTCACGGTTCATTCCAGATTATCCCCGCTGCCGCTCCGCAAGACGCCTTTTGCCAGCGGGAGTGTTGCTGCGGAGTCCCACTACGTCTCAGAAGGGCCAGAATAGTCTAAGGGAGGCCCTCACGCAAATCGCCATCCCACAGAACAACCCCATCAGCGTTTGGCCCTCCAGCCGGCGAATTGACAGCAGACCGGAGAGTAGGTAGGCTGGGGGAAGACTGCAATCTGCAGGTGATTGGTGGACATAACTGGCCTCAGGGACAGGAGTTAGTCACTTGCCAAGTCGATCCGGCACCGTTTTGAGCGAGCGACCAGAGCCCCTCGGGGGCGAAGCGCCCGCCGCCCGTGAGGGGCGCAACACGCCGCTGATGCTGCGATTACTCCCGGTCCCGCTGGCCATCGTCGGGATGGTATGTCTGGGGCATGGACTCATGGGAACCAATCCGTGGGTCCACGGACTACTGACGGTGGCCACGGCCTACATGATGTTTTGTTGGACTAGCACATTCCACGAAACGGCCCACCAGACCCTTTGGAAGACCGGCTGGCTGAACGTTGCCGCCGGGCGCATGCTGGGGACCATGATGTTCGTCCCTTATACGTTGTATCGCGAGAATCACATCCGCCATCATGCGTATTTGAACCGTCAGGAGGATTGGGAATTGTGGCCCTATAGCGACGGGACCACGTCGCTTTCGTTTCGGCGACTGTATGTCTGGTTCGACTTGTTTCTGGGAATCTTAAGTGCAGCCTTGATCTACAGTCGTATGTATTGGCATCGATCCTCGCCGATTCGTACGGGCGAACTGCAACGCACAATTGGCTGGGAGTATCTGGCAATCGCGGTGTTCTGGTCCGTGACATGGGGCGCCGTTTCCTGGCTGGGCCAATGGCCACAACATTTGGCGGGCGTCCTTGTGCCCCTGAGTCTGGCCGGAATGCTACAGACCGGAAGAAAACTGACCGAGCATCTTGGGATGGCCAGCTACGACCCCTTGCACGGCACTCGGACCGTGGTGCCGAAAAAGTGGCTGGTTCGGATTTGCTCGTACTTGAACTTCGACATCTTCGTGCATGGGCCACATCATCGTCATCCGCGTGCCGCTCATCATACGCTGCGGGGACGCATGGAATCGTACGTGCGGGGAAATCCAGGCGTCGACTACCCGGTCTACGAGACCTATGGGAGTGCCGTCCGGGCCATGCTGCCGAGCCTATTTTTGAATCCGGGTTGTGGTGTCAACGCGGGCGGGTCGCAGTCGAATCGCTTGAAGAATCCCGACATTCAAGATTTCGTGTACGACGTGGTTACAGACGTTGCCGTGGAGCCGACTGAAAACACGCTCCTGGCCGGATCTAGTCGCGATACCTAATCATCGCGAGGCCAGGGCGGGCAGGCGCAGGTTTCGTCGCTCTGGGCCCGACTTGTCCAGGCGTGGCCCGACCGTTGGCCCTTCCACAGAAACGGCCAGGCCTCTGATCGCACCGGCCAACATGAATAGCAGAGCATGGACCATGGGTATGACGGAGACATCGTGGAACATGCCATTGATAAGGTACGCCACGATGACCGCCAGACCTAGCAATCCAAAATGCCGGACCCGCGTGGGCCGTTCGACGTCGCGCCAGAGCCGCCACGCCTGCCCGATCCAGGTTACAAGCAGTCCCATCATGATCACCGCGCCCACAAGGCCCGTTTCGGTGAGCAACGCAAGGAAGACATTGTGTTGATGGTAGGGGCGGGCCGCACTAGCCGGCAGATCATCCCAACGCTCGCTATAGTATTCGCGGTCCGCCGACTTATATTGCCCTAGGCCGCAACCCAGGATCGGCCGATCCAAGAACATCCGCCACGCCACTGCGGCCAGCACGGGGCGTAGCTCGGCCGACTGACTCATCTCCGCCACGGACACGTTTTTGTCGCGTTTAAAGGCGGTCAAGTTTTGCCACTTGCTCCAGACGCCACACGAACCGACGATCGTGGCGCCAATGAGCACATACCGCGCCACGCGCGGCGGACAAACTTGCCATACCACCAGAGCCATGCCGGCACTCGCCCCCATCCACACCGATCGCGTTAATGTGGCGTAGAGCCCTGCGAGGCAGCTAGCCACCGCGCCACTCAATGCGAGCCGGTTGGGCCCGCGTTCCGCCCGGAAACAGGCCAGTAAGAGACCGATAAGCCCCGCGGTGATGAAGAGTCCATTGCCGACAGGATTCAACAGTGGCCCGCGTCCGCGCCCCAGGAACTCGGAAAATTTATCCGATGTGATGTAGCGAGGGACTACAAGCCCCGTCCAACCGCAAACTTCGGCCACGGCAGTGGCCGCCAGATACACGGCCAGCCCCGATAGAGCCGTTAACACCCAGCCCACTTCGCGCTCTCGCCAAACGGCGCGGCGCATGATCCAATACAGCATCGCGGGCATCAGATACCAAAAAACCAGATAAGACACGGGCCGATATTGATGGGAGGTCCAATCGTGGGTAAAGGTCGCGATTAGCAGGGTTCCCAAGAATAATCCAAGTAGCAGGTCACCTTTACTCAACGGCTTGGCCTGCGCCCAGCCCCATCGCTGCGACACGAGGGCCACCAGCAGCACCCCCATCAGCAAAACACGGTCTAGCGTAACGGGAAGGGGACCAAGGTTCACATGAAAAAATGGATGCCCCCACAACGTACCAACGACCAACGCAGCCAGGGCTCCGGCGACCAACCGGCCCCAGCAGATCAACGGGATCGCCCAAACGATCGCAACAGTGACGGCAACCGCAATGATGAAGGCCATGCCCGTGGCGCTCGTGAGATGAAGAAGGGCAGCTCAGCATCCCAGCATGGGAACATTGCCGCGCGGCGCTGTTGAAGTATAGGCCACCTGCAAAGCGGTCTACCTGTTGCACGGCACTTGGGACTGCCGCACTGCCGGTTCGCCACTTGCGACCTACAAGGGTTCTGCCGGTTGTGCTGGCCAACGGGTCCAGGGGGTGGCTATTTCGCTCCCCGTGTGGACTGTAGCTCGTCCAGCACGTCGAAATAGCGGCGATGCGTATCCCAGAGCACCCAACCCAAGTAGAGATTGGCTCCAAG
>SXHS01000127.1 GCA_005773145.1 Planctomycetaceae bacterium
AAAGATGTATTCGCTCTTATCAACATGCAGGATGCTTTCTTCCACGGAGTTCGGACGCAGCCATGTCATGGTCTGAGGCTCGCCATCGTCCAGCAGCCACAACAAGGTATTGAGGTTTCCCGACGAGTCGTCCACCACAAGAGCATAGCGGATCGCCATCAGGCGATTCTCTCCATCGTGACGCACAACAACCGGCGTGTCTACCAACGCGATGTGCGGCGACCGCAACACCACTTGGACCTGCGACTGGCTTCGATAGAATTCCTTGAGAATGGCACGCTCGATCAAGCCAAAGTCGGCCGCCAATTTCGGCTGCGTCTCAGGAGATATCACAATGTCTTGACCATCAATTTTTGTTGCGCACCCAACAGCAACCTGACCCAACGCAAAGCTCGGGCCAACGGGCGTCTTGGTCTCGACCACGTTGGCCAAGAATACCGTGCTCAACAAACTGGCAAGGCGAACGTTCTTCGCCGAGATCGACTTCACATCCCCCGCGCCGACTCGAGGATGGGACTTGAGCACCAAATGGCTCCATTGTTCCGGTGCGCGGTCCCCCACCACGGTCCCTGGCGGGACCATTGCCACACGCTGCGGGGTCACGTCGATCGCGGAGGTTTCAGCCCAAGTCGCGCTCGGCGCGGCCAAGATCCAGCTGCAGGCGACCAGCATGCCAAACCGCGGCAATCCCCTGCGCTGAAGACTCTGCGAAGTATCTTCCGGTGACTTATCCATCCAACCACCCCCCTTTTCCTTAATTGGCGTCCTGTCCCGCAACCGCTGCCACCAGCCAAGGCCTACTCATTCTACGCGACCACGTCGGAGGGCAGAAGGGCGTTCCCCGACCTCCCAATCCCCGTCGGTGAGCGAATTGGCGGCGATTCAGCCCAAAGGAATCATGTCCGCTCATCGTCGTTTTTTCGCATTCCCCCATCAGGCCTTTGATTCACTCGCCGTTAATTGAGGGCCGGCGGGATGCGGTAGCGTGGTTTCGATGATGCCGATGTTGGGCTACAATACGCCACGCTGCTAGCAGCAACCTACTCCCGCGGCTGAGCCACCCACGCGGGCTGGCCGGCCCGTTTGACTACGGATTCAACGCCCAAACACGGGCCACGGCAGCATTCCTTCCGAAAGGACGCATGTTCGATGCAACACCACGAGCACCCCAAGCCAGACGGCATGAAGTTAGCGGACTCGATTGTCTTGAGTGCGTTGGGGGAACCGGAATCCGCTCTGGCCATCGCGGCCTGTCGGGCCGGCGCACGCGGATTCCTGGATGCGGAATGGGAAGCGGATGGAATTGGCTTGGCGGCCAGCATCGACCATTTGCAGGCGCACACGGCAGGCCGCTTTGGTGTCAAGTTGCTCGCCAGCAACCGTGAGCTATTGAATTGGCTGTCTGCGAAACGCCCCGCCCAGTGGGCCTGGGTTTGGCTATGTGGCGATGTGGCGTCGGACGGTGCGGAGGCGGTGGAGCAGTTGGCAGATTGCGGGATCGATGTGTTGTGGGAGGTGACGTCACCGGAGGGATTGGCGATCGCTGATTCTCTCGGAGTGCAGGGGGTGATTCTGAAGGGAAATGAAGCGGGGGGGCGCGTGGGCGAATGGACGTCGCTGGTACTCCTGCAACATTGGCGCCGTTACCGCGACCAGAGTCCGGCCAGCGCATTACCGGCCTGGGTTCAAGGTGGAGTGGGGCTACATACTGCGGCCGCGTGTTGGGTCGGTGGCGCCACAGGGTTTGTATTGGACTCGCAACTGTTATTGGCTCGTGAGTCTCGCATGAAACCTTCCGCACGCGCCTGGATCGCTGGTATGGATGGTGGCGAGAGCCGCGTGGTGGGTGGCAATCTGGACGATCGGTATCGGTTGGTGGCACGGCCCGCGACGAACGTGATCGAGGCGCTGGCGACGGCGGAGGAGCGACTATGGCAAACGAGGTCCGAGCCGTCCTTACAGAATCCGTCTACTGCTGACCTGGCTAATGAGTGGCGTGCGGTCGTGGCCCAATTTCGGCGGGATCCAGAGAATGCAACCTGTTGGCTGGTGGGACAGGACATCGCGTTTGCCAAACCCTTGGCCGATCGCTTTGTTACGGTAGCCGGCATCTTGCAAGGCATTCTGGGGCATGCGGAGCACTGTGTGCGTGTGGCCGCTCAATGGCAACCGTTGTCCGCCGGGGCCCCGTTAGCCACAATTCACGGCACGCAATACCCGATCCTACAAGGGCCGATGACGAGAGTAAGCGACACGGCCCGTTTTGCGCACGCGGTCGCCGAGGCGGGTGCGTTGCCATTCTTGGCGTTGGCCATGATGCGTGCCGACGAGGTGGATCGATTGTTGGACGCCACCCGCAGACAGTTGGCGAATCAGCCTTGGGGTGTGGGCTTACTTGGATTCTTGCCGGCCGAACTGCGTCAAGAACAAATGGAGGTCATTCGGCGTTACCGGCCTCCTTTCGCGCTGATCGCCGGTGGTCGTCCAGATCAGGCACGGCAATTGGAAGTCGATGGTATTGCCACCTATCTCCACGTACCGTCCCCGGGATTGTTGCGAATGTTCCTGCGCGACGGCGCACGGCGATTCGTATTTGAAGGCCGAGAATGTGGCGGCCACGTGGGACCTCGTACAAGTTTTGTCTTGTGGGAAACCATGTGCCAGATTCTGCTGGAGCACCTGGGACCAAATGCGCCCGGGGACGAGCTGCAGGTTGTGTTTGCCGGAGGCATTCACGATGCCGTTTCAGCAGCCATGATCGCGGCCATGTCGGCGGGACTGGTCGAACGGGGCGTCAAGATTGGAGTGCTGATGGGAACGGCCTATCTGTTCACCGCGGAGGCCGTCGCCACGGGGGGGATCGTGCCGCGGTTTCAACAGTCGGCCCAGACCAGCCAGGAAACGGTTTTGTTTGAGACCGGGCCCGGGCATGCCATTCGTTGCTTGCGTACTCCGTACTTTCAAGAGTTTCAAGCGGAGAAACGCCGACTGCGACAGGCCGGGCGACGGACGGAAGAAATCATCAAGACCCTCGAATACAAAAATCTGGGTAGGTTGCGTGTCGCCTCTAAAGGTGTGGACCGAGTGACGACGGGTGCGGCCAACGATCGTCGGCTGACGGAGATTTCGGCCGACGCACAGCACGAGCGTGGCATGTATATGATCGGTCAGGTTGCGTCGCTGCGGGGCGAAATCACAACCATGCGCCAACTGCATGACGAGGTATGTCAAGCAAGCACTCAATTCGTACAGGCTCGAGCCGAGACCTTGCCTCACCCGGTTGCGGTCCCTGCCAACCCGTGCGATGTGGCCATCGTTGGCATGTCGTGTTACTACCCGGGATCGGTCAGCCTGGGTCAGTATTGGCAGAACATCCTGAATCGTCACGATGCGGTGACCGAAATTCCTGACAGTCACTGGGATTGGCGCTTGTATTACGACCCCGATCCACAGGCTCGGGATAAGATTGTCTCGAAGTGGGGTGGCTTTCTGGGAGATGTCCCGATCGACCCCATGCGGTACGGCATCACGCCCAAGAGTATGCCATGCATTGAGCCGTTGCAACTTTTATTGCTGGAGTCCGTCCGTCATGCGTTGGATGATGCTGGCTACACCCAGCGGCCATTTCCACGCGAACGTACAGCCGCCATTCTTGGTATTGGCGGTGGCGGAAGTCCGCTGGCGGTTGCCTATGGCTTTCGATCCTGCCTCCCCATGCTCGACACCGTGGAAGGACTACCCGTTTCCGCGCGCGAATTGTTGGACCATTGTGAGAGCACCTTGCCGGAGTGGACCGAGGATTCCTTTCCGGGATTCTTGATGAACGTGGCGGTTGGCCGCGTGGCCAATCGCTTCAATTTGGGTGGGTCCAATTATGCGATCGATGCGGCCTGTGCGTCATCGCTGGCTGCCGTACATGCCTGTGCGCGCGAACTGGAGATGGGGACCGCGGATGTGGCCATAGCGATGGGGGCGGACACGGTGCAGACCCCCTATTCCTATATGGCATTTAGTAAGACGCATGCCCTGTCCCCCCGTGGTCGCTGCGCACCCTTTGATGCGTCTGCGGACGGGATCGTCTTGAGCGAGGGAATCGGGGCAGTGATTCTCAAGCGTCTGTCCGACGCCCTGCGTGATGGCGATCAGATCTATGCCGTCATTAAGGGAATCGGTTCATCGAGTGACGGCAAGGAAAAGGGGCTTACGGCCCCCAACGCGGCCGGTCAGTTACGCGCCTTGCGCCGCGCCTACGAAAAGGCCGGGCTTTCGCCGGCGACGGTTTCTCTGGTCGAAGCCCATGGCACGGGGACTGCCGTTGGCGACGAGACCGAGGTCCGCGCGTTGACTCAGGTCTTTCAAGAGTCGGGGGCCCGACCGCAATCATGCGCCTTGGGGTCCGTGAAGTCGATGATCGGGCACAGCAAGTGCGCCGCCGGAATTGGCGGTTTGATCAAGACAGCGCTGGCGCTTCATCATAAGGTGCTGCCGCCGACACTGGTCGAGACTCCCAACCCCAAAGCGGACTTTGCCCATAGTCCCCTCTATCTGAATACAGAACCACGACCCTGGGTGCATGGCGATGACTCGCCGCGCCGGGCTGGGGTCAGTGCCTTTGGATTCGGTGGCACCAACGCACACGTGGTTCTGCAAGAATTTGACGGCGACTACTTAGGGGATCGTACGCCTCCCGCATGGACCGATTGGCCGGCCGAATTGTATGTCTGGCGCCGTCCTAGCCGGGCGGAACTACGTGAGTCGCTCGAAAAAGTTCGTGCCGCCCTGCAAGCGGCTGTGCCGCTCCCACTGGCTGAGCTGGCGGCCTCTCTCTGGCAGTCGCGCTCCCCAGATGCATCGCATCCCACGCTGGCAATCGTCGCGGCGAATCCTCAAGAACTCAAGGATCGCATCGACGTTGCCATCGAACTCCTCATGAGCGCACACGAGACCGTCTCCGATCCGCGAGGTATTTATTTCGCGGAGACGCCAACAGCCGCAGCGGGCGGATTGGCGTTTCTGTTCCCAGGGCAGGGGGCTCAATATGTCGATATGCTGGCCCCCATGGCCATGAACTTCGCGGAGGTGCGCGAGACGTTCGATCGGGCTACGCACGCACTGCACGAACTTACGGATCGGCCCTTGGGGCAATACGTTTACCCCCCCACTCCATTTTCCGCGGAGCAGGAGCAGGCCGATCGGCGTGAACTTGCGCGTACGGAGATCGCACAGCCAGCCATCGGTATGGCCAGCATGGGGCTGGTCCACTTGCTTCGTCGTTTCGGCGTGACGCCGCAATTTCTGGCGGGGCACAGCTTTGGCGAGTATACGGCTTTGTGTGCGGCTGGGGTTCTTTCCGAAGAGGCTCTGTGGCGAGTTTCCTTTCAGCGGGGGCTGCGGCTACGCGATTGTGCTGGGGCAGAGCCCGGCGGCATGGCCGCTGTGATTGCCGATGCCGAGACGGTCTTGGCCCTAATTCAAGATCGGACGAATCTCACACTGGCCAACCGTAACGCGCCCGACCAGGTCGTCGTCTCGGGACCGTTATCCGACCTCAAGCCCCTACTGCAGGATTGCCAGCAGCGGGGAATTCGTGGTCAGTTGTTGGACGTCAGCTGCGCGTTTCACTCGCCATGGGTGCAAGCGGCCGGGTTGGCATTGGCCGATGTGCTGCGTGCCGAGACCTTCTCGCCGGCAGACACCACCGTCTATTCGAATACCCTGGCTGGTCCCTACCCCGACCAGCCCAACGACATGGTCGATCTGTTGGCACGCCACCTAGCATCCCCCGTGCGATTCGTGGAAGAGATCGAGGCCCTGTATGCAGCGGGTGCACGGATATTCCTGGAAGTCGGGCCACAAGCTCAATTGACGGGATTGGTCGGCAAGATCTTAGCCGACAAGCCACATGTGACCGTCGCCACGGATGTGCGCGGTCGTGATGGCTGTGTGCAATGGATGCATAGCCTCGCGACGCTTTTGACTGCCGGAATCGACGTCCACGTTGAGCAGTTGTTCGCCGACCGTGTACCTGCCGTGCGCGATCTGCAGCAGCTTCTGCAGGGAAGCGCACAGCCGCAATTGCCTGCCACGACGTGGATTGTGAACGGCATTCGGGCGCGTCCCCTCAAAGCAGCGGAGCCGGTTCTGATTGGACAGCGCCGTGCTCCATCGACCGCAGCTCCTGTCACAAATTCAGCCGTAACATCAGCTGCCAAATTGACCGCGTCACCGACAACAGCGTCGGTGACGACAGCCTCGACAACGTCAACCGCCCCTCGAACCCCGATTTCTCCAAACCAACACATTTCTTCTACCCGTGAGACGACCATGAACGAACCACGACCTTCGTTGTCCCACCATTCTCAAAACGGTCATGCTGCTCAACCGCAACCGCAAACGAATCCTGATCCGAATCCGAAAAAATCCTTGGAGCCGACGCTGAATCTCAGTGGCAGTGAATGTGAAGCAGTGATGTTAGGATTTCAACAGGTCATGGCCAAGTTCTTGGATACGCAGCGTGACGTGATGTTGGAATTCCTCCGCGGCGGTGATGGAACCTACGTGGCGGCTGATCGTGCGTACCAGGAACCTGTTTCGTCCTCAAACGCTGTGCCTCCGCACGAACTTGGCACCCGCACTGTGGGTACCTACGGGGCGATCGCCACACCTCCGCAATCAGCCCGCTCGAATGGTCACCATGGCAATCTTGAATCATCGCAGGATCCGTCAGTCAAGACGGAAGACGTGATGGTTGGGGCTGCCACAACGGACGGACTGGCACCGATCGCCACGTCCGCGCCTGAGGCGATGATGACGATTGAACAGGTGACGGAACGATTGATCGATTTGGTTAGTCAACGCACGGGATACGCCAAAGAAATTCTGGATGTCAACTTGGATCTCGAAGCCGACTTGGGCATTGACTCTATCAAGCGAGTCGAAATACTGGGTGAGTTGGCGGAGTCGCTGCAGGGGGGATCCAGCAATCAGGCGGGGGCTCTCGAATTGGAGAAACTCACGTCTCTACGCACGCTACGGAGCATACTTCAATACCTGGCGACGCACGTTCTGCAGCCCGAAACCGCAGCACAGTCGTCGGCAAGCGACGTCGCTACCAACCACGTCGCAAGCGTGAACAGGCACGCCCCGACTCCGTCCATGCGGGCTGCGGCAGACCAGCAGGCCGACACTGCGCCGCTGCCAGAAATGGAGCCGATTCAACGTGGGTTGGTTCAAATCGTAGACCTGCCGCCGCTGACCTCGGAATTATGGCGTGTTCCCCAGGGGACAATTCTGATCACGGACGACATGCGCGGCATCGCGCAGGCAATTGCCGATCGCTTGGCCGACTACGGCCAGCACGTATGCCTGCTGCGCATGGCCGCGGGGGGGAATTCCCCTGAAAGAACGGCCGATTCCACTTGCCATACGGTCGATTTAACCGAACCGGCGGCCGTAGCGGACGTAATGAGTAATATACGGTCGGCTCACGGTCCGATCGGCGGTTTGATCCACCTGTTGCCGCTGGCGGCCTGGAGTCATGATACGAACTGGGCGCGGCGTGCCGAGGTTGACGTCAAGAGTCTCTATCTCTTGGCGCAAAATTTGGAGCAAGACCTCTGTGGTTCCGGCGACGGCAGCGGGGCTTTCTTGTTGGCGGCCACGGGTATGGGGGGAGCGTTAGGGTATGAACTCGAGCCGCAGGACGTCATTCTGCCCGGACATGGTGGGATTCTTGGGTTTCTCAAATGCTTGGGAGCCGAGTGGCCGGATGTAACCGTTCGCGCCGTGGACTTCAATGCCCAGGCCGCTGAGGAAGAGATCGGCGAACGGCTCTTGGCAGAATTGTCGGACCGTGAGGGACCCCTGGAGGTTGGCTACCGTGGCCCACGGCGGACAACATGGGAGCCGGTCCGCGGCGCACTCGACATGCAACCCCGCGACCTGCCATTGCTGTCGCCAGACGACACCGTGTTGATCACTGGGGGAGCTCGCGGTATCACGGCGGCCATCGCCAAGGAAATTGCCCAGCGTTATCAGTGTCATTTGGTACTTGTGGGGCGTTCCTCCCTACCGGAGGCAGACGAGGATGCCGACACGGCCGGCTGTATCCAACCGGCCGATCTGAAAGCGGCACTGGTTCGCCGTTGTCAGCAACAGGGGCGGACGGTAGCGCCCGCTGAGATCGAGGCGCAATTCAAACGCATCCTGCAAGATCGCGAGATTCGAGATAACTTGCGAGAAATCGCCGCGGCGGGCGCTCGTGTCGAATACCATGCGCTCGACGTGCGTGATGAATCCGCGATTCGCGGACTGCTACACGATCTACAAGAGCGTGTCGGTGGCGTGGATGCCATCATCCATGGAGCTGGCGTGATCGAGGACAAGTTAGTACGTGACAAAACGTCGGACTCGTTTGACCGTGTGTTCGGCACCAAGGTCACTAGCGCCTATCATCTGGCCCGCAATTTGGATCCGCAACGCCTACGATTCTGTGTGTTCTTTGCTTCCATTGCCAGCCGTTATGGCAACCGTGGCCAGTCCGATTACGCCGCCGCGAATGAGGTATTGAGTAAACTAGCTGTTGATCTGGATCGACGATGGCCGGGGCGCGTGCTGTCCGTAGCCTGGGGGCCTTGGGCCGGGATTGGCATGGTATCGCATTTGGAAAAGCACCTGGCCGCACGGGGAGTCGCCTTAATTTCTCCGGCCGAGGGCACCGCCCTACTGATGGACGAGTTGGAGTTCGGCAAAAAGGGAGAGAGTGAGGTCTTGTTGGCGGGGGGGGCCGAGCATGTGGTGCGGCCCAAACGAAGCCGCCAGGTCGTCCTTGAGCGGTGATCGCGCGTGGGGCGTCTGATACCCATAATTTTCTTCTGTTGCCAACCGTTGGGGATATCCGAACATGACCGCTGGCACTGCTGTTGCGTCGGCCAAGAATCCGTTGTGGCTCAGCGAACTGTTTGTGCTGCGCGGCGACAATCGGTCTGAACTGGTTGAGCAAGTTCGATCGTGGCTTGCGTGGCTCGAAGCATCCGAACCGTCCGATCAATCCTGGGACCTCAAGGATTTGGCCTTCACCCTGGCCAGCGATTTGCGTCCGGGGGGGCGCCGCCTAGCGGTCGTGGCCGCCACGCGAACGGAGCTCGGTCAACGTTGGCGCACGGCCCTGGAGCGATTGACCTCGACCGACTGCCAACAGATTCGTGACGCAGCTGGTATTTACTTCACGGACCAGCCCCTCCATCCGCAGGGACGCATCGCCGTCTTGTTTCCGGGTGAAGGGGCGCAATATCTCGGTATGGTGGGTGACTTGTCGGCGCATTTTCCCGAGGTGCAGGAAGTTCTGGATTGGACGGATACGACGGCGGGTGACGCGCGACAATCGGTGAGCCGGTTCTTGCGCTATCCCCAGGGGGTTGGAGAGTCCCAGCGGTCGGCTGCCGAGCAAGAGCTGCGCAAGATCAGCAACGCGATGTTCTCGGTCTTGCTGGCCGATTGGGCGCTTTGGCGCGTGCTGGATCGCTTGGGGTTGCGTCCGGATGTACTCGGCGGTCACAGCGTGGGCGAACTGGCCGCATTGTGGGCCTCCGGTAGCATGGACACCTCCAAGCAATTGACAACAATACACGAGACCATGTTGACGTTGGACCAGCAGGAGGTGACCGACCCCGAGGCTTCCGCCGTATTGATCGCCGTGGGGACCTCTCGTGGAACTGTGGAGGAAATTCTCAATCGACTGCCGCGCGCGGATCGTCAGGTGCAAGGGACCGATGCGGCCTACGTCGCCATGGACAACTGCCCCCATCAAACGGTCGTGGTTGGCTTGGCCCCGGCCATGCGACATGTGGAAGCGGCATTGCAACGGGGCAACTTGATCTACGAGCGTTTGGAGTTGAGTCGTCCCTATCACACGCCGCTATTTCAAAATTATGTGGGGCCGATGGCTAAGATGCTGGAGGATGCTACGTTTCTGAAGCCGGCCAGCACGGTCTATTCCTGCACCACGGCTCAGCCGTTTCCCAGCGATCCCCGCGAGATTCGCGAGTTGGCATTGGCCCATTGGTATTCGACGGTCGAATTCACGCAGATGATCAAAAACATGCATGCGGACGGCTGCCGAATATTCGTCGATGGTGGTCCACGCGGAAATCTATGCGCGTTTATCGAGGACATTTTGCGAGGACAGTCGTCACTTACGGTGGCTGCAGATGTACCCCGTCGATCGGGACTGACTCAGATCTGCCACTTGGCCGGACAACTAGTAGCGCATCACGTGCCCCTGAGGCTGGAGGTCTTGTACCGGGGACGAAACCCACGCCGCATCGAACGGCGTTCGCAGGTTATCCATCAGTATCAAGCCGTGATGTCACAATTTCTAGACACGCAACGGCAAGTGATGCATCAATACCTGGGTGGGGTGCGTCAGGCCCGCGTATCGGTTTTGCCAAGATCGCGGACGACTCGTGGCAGGATATCCTACCGAACGCCTTTGCCATTGTCATCTGTCTCGGCGGCCGCATCGTCGCCCGCCGTTTTGGAATTGGAACCGGTCATGAACCGGACAGCGCCGCCGCAAGCAGGAACATGGTTCACGCACGTCACGCATCACGTGCCGGGCCGGGAATGGACCGCGCAGCGGCTGTTGTCACTGAGCGAGGATCACTTGGCGGACCATCACACCGTGGGGGGGCGGAGTGTAAGTCTGGTGGACCCGGACCAACATGGCCTCCCTGTGGCACCGATGACGTTCACGTTAGAACTGATGGCCCAGGCCGCCCAGGCTTGCGTCCCCGGACTCGTCGTCTTGGGGCTAAAAAGTATTCGCCTGATGCGGTGGCTGGCCTATTATCGCGACGACCCCAGCACCATTGAAGTCCGTGCCACGGTTCAGCCCACCGATGCGGCCACGCGCGAGTGGGGGGGGAGCCACTGTGTCCGCATCGAAGTGCGCGATTTGGGTAATCGAGCTCAATCACCGAAACCCCAGCAGGGCTTGGCGGCGTCCGGTGAGGTCGTCTTAGCGCCGCAACGCCCCGCAGCACCGCAGGCCGGTGATTTTCAACTGACAAATCCCCGTTCCGCGAGCGTGACTCTGCAAGTCCTGTACAACAACCTGTTTCACGGGTCGTTGCTACAGGGGGTGACGTCGTTGGACCGGATTGGCGAGCGCGAAGTCGAGGCACGCATTCGCGTACTCCCCCGTGACCAACTCCTCGCGTCTCAGCCCAGTCCGCAGTTTCTCGTCGATCCAGTGACCATGGATGTTGTGATGCATCCTTTGGCTGGCTGGCACCTGGAGCAGCCGGATCAGACCGGTCGAATCCTGTTACCCTTCGAAGTGCAACGAGTGGAACTATTCGGCGACATGCTGGCTGTGGGGGACGAATTGCTGGTGCGGGGTGGGGTGACTCAAGAGTCCACTCGCCATTTTGAGCACCACGTCGAGGCGGTGGACCGCACAGGAAAGGTGTGGTGTCGCTTGACGGGGGTCAAGCTCTGGCGGTTTTATCTCCCTTTTAGCGAAGTCAATTTCCACGGCCCCAAGGATGTCTATTTCTTGAGCCAAGAATGGCCCGCCGCTCTAGCGGACGAGCGTGACACGGACTTAACGGATTTTACGAAGCGGCCGCAACAACCAAGTGTCGCGGGCCCGGCCGCCACGTGTGTTCGCTTGGAGCCACCGGCCGACCTTCAACAATCAGCCATGTTGCATGCCACCGCGCTCGTGACGCTGGCCCCACGCGAGATGATGGCCTTTCACCAATTGCGCATGAGCGATGCCGACAAACTACGCTGGATTTTCCAAAGAATTGCCGTCAAAGACGCCGTGCGGATTTTTTGGCGGCGGACCCACGGACCACGACTCTTCATGGCGGACGTTGAGGTCGAGATCGCGGCCGACGGACGTTGCACGGTTTCGATGCGGGATCCGCACGAGACCCGCCCCATGCCCCGAGTTGTGTGCTCGGACGCAGAAGGCTTGATCGTCGCCCTCGCCACCTATCAACCGTTGCTTGGAGTAGCTGTTACGGCGGCCGACGATTCCATGCAACCGCCTGCTTGTATTCAGGACTGCGTGCGGCAGGCAACCGGCCGGGCGAGCGACACTTGGACTTGGGCCACGCGGGGGACGCACGATAGTTGCATGGATTGGAATGGCGAGCCAACGGAGTCGGCGGCGTCTGTCGTGGTTCGCGAACCGCTTAGAGTTCGTATGACGCGCGTTGACCGTTGGCAGGTGGCCACGCTGCTTGAGCATGTGGAGATCTCAGAATTATGAATCACGCGACGGACACAATGACTCAGGATGTGATTCAGGTGTTGCGCTGCTTCCAACAGCGGGAGTACAGTGGGCCCATGCATGCGCACACGCGATTTTTTGGCGATCTGGGATTTAGCTCGATCGATGCTGTTATTCTGGGAGAGACGTTGGACGAACGTTACGGCAAGAAGCTCCCCTTCGGTTCGTTCTTGAGAGAGTTGCGCGATCGCGGGGCGGAAGATATTGCAATTGGTGATCTGGCTGACTTTCTCTGTCGTCATGTGACACCACGAGAATCATGATCGGAGTTGCACTCCGATGGAAGGATCGTCGATGCCGCGCATAGAACGGCGAGGATTTGCCACTTATTATCAACAGACGGGTAGTGGTCCGGATGTGGTGTTGATCCATGCATTCACCAGCAATCTGTCGATGTGGGTGTTGACGGGGATCGCGGAGGCCTTAGCGCAGAATCTCGGCTTGCGCGTTACTTCCTATGACATGCGCGGCCATGGGGCGACCTACGTGACACCCAGCGGTTACGATTCGGCAACCTTGGCCGACGACTTGGCGGCACTGATGGAGGCCTGGCAGATGCCAGCCGCGATTGTGGTGGGGCATAGTTACGGCGGTGTGGTGGCGATGCATACGGCCGTCCGACATCCCGATCGGGTGCGCGGGGTGATTGTCGCCGATTCGTACTTTCCTGGACTCAGCGCGATCGAACCGTCCATGCCGCACGCGGAGCCCTGGCGGGACTTGCAGCGGACTCTGTCACGCGCTGGGATCGAGATCGGCGACCAGGTAGATTTTTCTCGCTTGTTCGCCTTGATCCAAGATCTGACGGCCGATCAATGGGAGGCGCTGGACCCCATTCTGGGACCGTCCGGCACACGCTGGCTGGGACACCTGAAACCATTGGCGACGACCACGGCGGGGCATGAGGCCTTTGAGGCGGCAGGTCTGACTGCGGACATTTTGCGAACGATTCGCCAACCGGTTGTCGGCTTGTACGACGAACACTCTGCCTTCCTTCGGACCAGCGCGTTCCTGCAGGACGAATTGCCGAGTTGTTGCGTGGATTTGGTCCCCGGTGCTCATCACTTGGCTCCTTTGGACAACACGGCCGCGTTCTTGCCGTTGCTGGAGAAGCACCTTGCCCGGCTGACTACCGCTGCCGGTATTGCAGGTTCCGAGTATGATAGGCCGAGGATGGCTTAGTTGACGTTTGGGTTACATGGAGGTCGCATGCACTTTGCCACACTGTTGTTCAAGAACTTGCTCCGGCGCAAGACGCGGTCCCTGTTGACCTGTTGCGGAGTGGCCATTGCCGTGGGGACCACGGTCGTGCTGTTGGGGATCACGGACAGTTTCGAGCGGGCGACCGTCCACGCCTTCGAAGGGCGTGGAGTGGACTTGGTGGTTATCGAGGAAGGGGTGATCGACCAACTCAGTAGCGATCTGGACGAGAAAATGGTGCAACGAGTGGCGCGGTTGCCCGAGGTGAAGGATGTTGCGCCTGGGCTGCTGGACCTGGCCGCCTTTCCAGCCTTGGGGAGCACGGTGACGGCGCTCGTGCAAGGTTGGGAGGTTCAGGGCTTTCTATTGCAAGGCCTGAAGATTACCTCCGGCCAAGGGCTGACTGAGCCGAATCAGCATGCGGCGATTATCGGCAAGGGACTGGCCGATAGTCTGCAAAAGCAGCCCGGCGACTCGTTGGAGATCGAAGGGGAGACGTTCGAGATCGTCGGGATCTTTGAGAGCTTCACGCCGGCGGAAAATTCGGGGGTTGTCATCCCTCTGCCGCAAATGCAGCGTATTAAGTATCGCCCGGAACGCGTCACCGGTTTTTCCGTCGTGGTGCGTCAGGATGGTGGAGACACCGCTGCGGTCGATCGGGTGCGAAGACAGATTTCTAAGCTGGTCGACGAGCAAGGCAAGTCGGGTCGGATGGTCGCTCAGCCCGTGCGCGACTACGTGCAAGCCTCGGGACATATCCGCATCGCGCATGCGATGGCTTGGATGACGTCGGTGATCGCCATCGTGGTGGGGGCCATTGGCATGCTGAATACGATGATCATGTCGGTTGTGGAGCGCGTGCGCGAGATCAGTATCTTGCGAGCGATCGGATGGAAAAAATCGCGTGTTATCCGCATGATCTTGGGGGAATCGCTGATTATTAGTATGGTGGGGGCTACTTTGGGTTCCCTGGGGGCGATCGTGCTCTCACAAGGATTGGCTCGTTGGCCTGCGGTACAAGGCATGATCGACGGCAGCATTGGGCCCCCCATCGTAGCGATGGGATTTCTCATGTCGACGCTGCTCGGACTCGTGGGGGGCGTCTATCCGGCCCTACGGGCGGCCCGGTTGTTGCCAGCGGAAGGGTTGCGTCATGAATAGGCCAGTGGGGCGCGAGGTCCTTTTGGAGACGCGCGGGCTGAGTCGACTCTACCCGGATGGTCAGGTGCAAGCGCTGCGCGACGTGAGTCTCTCCATTCACCTTGGCGAATACGTGGCCATCATGGGACCCAGCGGCAGCGGAAAGTCCACGTTGCTCACGGCGTTGGGGGCCATTGATCGACCCACCACGGGAGAAGTTCTATTCGCGGGGCAGCCACTGTCCCAGCATCCGAACTTGGACGCGTTACGTGCGACACAGATTGGGTTTGTTTTCCAATCGTTTCACTTGTTGCCCACCCTGACGGCCGTCGAAAATGTCCAAATACCCATGTTTGAAATGCCGTGGTCGTCTACACAACGGACAAGTCGTGCGCGGGATTTGTTGGAGCAGGTCGGCATGTCCCATCGTTGCGACCACTTGCCCAGCCGCTTGTCGGTGGGGGAGCGGCAGCGGGTGGCCATCGCACGCGCGCTCGCGAACCGCCCGCAGCTTTTGTTGGCCGACGAGCCGACGGGCAATCTGGACTCGCAAACGGCCGAGGAAATACTGGCGTTGTTTGCCAATCTGCACCAAACGATCGGGATGACGTTGGTGATTGTGACACACAGCGATGAGGTGGCCCGCAGTGCCCAGCGGTGTATTCGGTTGCGCGACGGGCGCGTGGTGGAGGATAGCGGCACCGTGGTTTCGTAGGCTGGAGGCTCGAGATTCAAGATCGTTCCCAGGCATTGCCTGGGAACGGGTTGAGCCTGCTGGCCGCGCTCCTAATCGGTTTTTTGGCAGATATCCTGCCGGCAGATTGCCGCCGATCGGGGTGATCTTATGTGACGCAACCTGTTTGCTGGCAATTGGTTATGGTTTCTGACGCGGGTTGGTGCCATCGGAGTCATCGGAACGGAATCCCTCTCGTCGGCCGGGCGTGGAAATCTATTTTTACCCCATGTTGCAATTCTGGTTTCTTGTTTACAATGGGCCCTTCTCGACCATCAAGGCAGTTGGCTCGCCAGCTGTTGTTCGGTGTCCGTCTGGATACCGGATCCGCCAAGAGGCCCCAGTGCGATTGGAGCGTCAAGGGTCTGCACGTTTCTGCCCATTGAGGCGGGGCGGTGCATACGTGGCGGGATGGCGTGAGCAAGCAAGTGCATTGACAGTATTTTTCATTTCGGAGACTAGATGTGAATCGTCCCATGCAATCCTCGGCCGTTCCGGTACAGTTGGTTTCGCTTTTGAAAATGGTTTTGTTAGCCGTCGGGATGTGCCTGCTACGCGGAGCCGTGGCCTGGGCTGGAGAGGCCGACATGGCCATCCCAGACTTGCATAAGGGAACGTTTACGATTGCCGGCCGGACCATAACTGCGTGGTCGCTCTTGGCATATGGGTCATCGGTCATCGTAGGTACTTTGGGAATTAGTTTGTATCTGCGGCGGCAGATTCGCATGCTGCCGGCGCATGAGTCCATGCTGGCGGTCGCGGATATTATCTATCAAACGTGCAAAACGTATCTCGTCCAGCAGGCAAAGTTTCTTTTGCTTCTGTTCGTAATGATCTCCATGGCCATGGCGTATTACTTCTTAGTCCTTCAGCAAGAAACTCCGAAAACGTTGGGGCTAATTTTGCTGTTTTCGGTTATTGGCATGGTGGGGTCGTATTGGGTCGCGGCGTACGGCATACGTGTTAACACGT
>SXHS01000128.1 GCA_005773145.1 Planctomycetaceae bacterium
GCTCACCGAACGCGTCCAACCATTTCCCCGTTGGTTCCGCGAGTTGGTTTCCTGATTCTTGGGAAAGGAAACGGGGACACAGAACTTGATCGAACTGCAACAACTGCCCAGGCATTCTGCCTGGGCTATGCAAACGGATGGGCCGTCGGCCCGGTAAAGAAGTGCAACACGATGGCAGCGACGGCGCGGACGGGGAATGGGTGAGTCGCGAGCATTCGGGGATGTAGGGGAAACAGTGGCACGGTCAGAGATCTCAAATTTGAGATTTGAGATTTGTGTTGCATCGCCAAATTGCGCCGAGAGTGCGAGACGTGTTGGCAGCTCGGCTCGGTTCGTCTCGGCGAGAACCGTTCAGGGTCAAACTCGTCCGGTTGCGGGAACCATCGTTCGTCGTGGTGGACCGTGTAGCTGCCTGCTTGTATGGGGGTGTACAGGCTTGGCCACGGGAGACGGGCGAGCGACCTAGAAATCCTGGTACTCCGGCCGCGACGGGCAGAACACCTCAATGAAAACCGTGTCTTCCAAGGCGATCGCGCCGTGCGGCACGTTGGACGGCATCAGGTAGCTGTCCCCCGGACCCACCTCGAAGGCATCCGCCTCCGTGGCCCCAATGAAGCGTGCGCGGCCGCTGACCACATAGCCAATCTGAGTCGGCACGTGGTGATGCAAAGGAATCTCCGCCCCCTTCTTGAGCGTGAAGTGGCACAGCATGCTGGCATCGTTGTAGGCCAGCGTGCGCCGAAAGATGCCCGGAATCGCTTCGACGGGCTTGGCCTCGTTAACATTCTTCTGCTTGAGAGACATGATGATACCCTGTGCAGTGGGGGGTGAGTACGTGTCGATTCTATTTTGGTCGATCCAATTTTATTGGGGCTGGCGGCAAGGCACCGGCACCATAGGGCGGATCCAGGCGTTTGATCCAGCCCCTCCCGACCGAGATAGAGGCTAACGGACGGGGCGCCGCAGCGCCAAGACGTCGCCGCGTTTTCGTCGATGCGAGTCCGGCCGCACGCTGAGACAGGTGATCTGGCAGAAAGCGCCTCAGTCGGCCAAGCGAGCCTAACGCGTTGCGCCGACCTGTTGTGCCAAAACTTGACGTGGTGCCAGGCGGCGGGCCACTTCCTCGGCCGCTTGCAGCACGTTGTCGGACTTGGCCTGGGGCTCGCCACCCAGCGTTTGGTTCTCGTCGACGGGCTTGGCGACTTGATGCACCAGGACGTTGGGCTGGATTCCCCGGCGGCTGATTTGTTGGCCACTGGGCGAGTAGAACAGAGCCGTCGTGAGCCGAACCCCGGTTTCCGAAGTGGATAAGGGGAAGATACCCTGTACCGATCCCTTGCCGTAACTCTGTTCCCCAACGATCATGCCCCGTTGGTGATCGTGAATAGCACCGGCCAGAATCTCGCTGGCGCTGGCGGAGTCCTTATCAATCATGACCACGAGGGGGACCGACCAGGTGCCGACGCTTTGGGCCCGGTAATCAAAATTTTCGCGAGGGCTTCGGCCGCGAGTGGCGACGATCATGCCCTTGTCGATGAACTTGTCGGCCACGTCCACGGCTGCTGTCAACAGGCCACCTGGGTTTCCACGCAGGTCGATGATCAGGACTTTCATCCCCTCGCGATGGAGTCTCCATAGCGCGGCGTCAACGTCGCGGCTGGTTGTCTTCTGGAAATTGGTCAAGCGAAAGTAGGCGACACCCTGCTTTGGATCCAAGATGCGTGCCTGTTCCACACTGGGTACATCCACCCGCTCGCGGCGGACGCGAACTTGACGTGGAGCCTTGGTGTGCGGCGAGACAATGGTCACATCCACGGCCGAGCCCCGCTCTCCTTTGAGCATTTCCGCAGCTTGGTCAGCAGAGATCTGCTTGGTCGAGTAGCCGCCGACCTCGGTAATGCGATCCTGAGGTCGAATGCCCACGATATCCGCCGGTCCACCCGGGATCACGTTCAGGATGAGCAAGGAGTCCGTATCGGTCTTCAGCTCGACTCCCAGCCCGACGAAATTCCCTTCGATTTGGCTGTAAATGTCCTTCAACTGGGATCCGGTGAGGTAGCTGGAATACTCGTCCAGCGAAGCGATCGCTCCACAGACATATTCCATCATCACGGCCGAGGACGGGATGCCAAGTTGATCCGCAGCGCGGCTGGCGGCCCAATTGGCAACGGCCTGGACGTCCGCGCGGCTCGAGGCCGTCCGGCCCGTGAGGCCCTGTAGTTCCTGGCGAAAAGCCTGGACCTGCTCAGGGCGTGCCAGAATGCGATGATTGTTCAGGAATTCCTTTTTCGTAAGCGCGACATCCAGGTACTCCGTGCCCCGCTGGGCGACGAGCTGCCATTGCGGAGCATCGACGTGATGCGCCTCGATCTTCAACAGCACGTCCGAATATATTTCCTGGGCCGAAGAACTATCGAGTGTATGTGCCATTTGCACAAACGAAGAGTCCACATAACGGCGGGCGATATCACAATGAATCTGCGCCACCGTCTTGCGACGCTGTAATTCGAGGTCACTCGGGTCTTGCAGCAGCGCCTTTTCGTAGTGGTTGAGCGCATCGGCCCAGCGCTGCTCATGCTCCATTCGTTGCCCTTGATCCAACAGCGGCCGGGCACCACGGTTGTCCAC
The DNA here is from genome assembly GCA_005773145.1 of Planctomycetaceae bacterium. Classification (GTDB taxonomy): domain Bacteria; phylum Planctomycetota; class Planctomycetia; order Pirellulales; family Pirellulaceae; genus SXHS01. The sequence continues at coordinate 2,629 of SXHS01000128.1, forward strand.
AGCGACTTGCTGAGTCCCCTGCACGCGATTCTCGAGCGAGGGACGCGATGCGGACTGCGACCAAGCACAGGGGAGAAACAGCGCTACCTGCAGTAAACAGGCCGCCCAAATCTTCGAAACCGTGCGTGCTGTCATGGAATTATTACGTGGCATGGAGCTCGATCCTGGTGACGGAATCTAACCTGCCAATGAACTGTCGCGGCGTTGGGTTTCATCCCAAACGTCGCCCAACAGCCGCTTGGCTCCGACTAAGACCGGCCCTGGTCTGACCATTTCCTCGCGCGCGGACCCACCAATACGGCTCAATTGAGTCGATAGCAGGCCCTGATCAATATAGGCTACGAAATGGCCCTGGTCAAAAACCCACGCCGAATCGGAGCACGGATAATCGCTATCATCCAACCGGCCGGAAATTCCGGAGGGGGTTGTAGCGATTGGGCCCAGGGGGGCTGGATCGCTCGAGTGCCGTGGGGACGCATCCCGCGTCGCGAAATGGCGGCTGTCGCCTCCGCCGTCTGACCACATGGAGGGATTCTATGCGTGTCCGCGCAGGCCGGCAAATGGCTTTTTTGCAGACGGGTTGCCATCATGCTTTCACGCGCACGGGGCGTCCCACCCGCACGGCCTCGGTCTGCGTGTGACACAGCCGCAGGGCGTCGAATGCCGCCTGGGGACAAAGAAATGGAGCCACGCTGCCGGATTGGATGCCCTGCGCAACCGCTCGCACCTCGGCTCGGAAATGACCCAAGGGATCCCCCGCTCCTAGCCGTGGGCGGAACGACTTGCCCTTCGCGGGGTATACCGTACATGGAAGGATCAGTTGAGCCTGGCCATCCACCACGGCCAACTCGTAACCGACCGTCGCTCGTTCAAAATGCACCTCGAAGCCATGGGTGAATGAGCGACCTGGTTGTTGAATCACGCCCCCCGTTACGCAGACCGTGGCGTGCGAGTCCTCGTAGTGGAACAGCGAATTCCAATATTCGACGACTTCCCCACGCATGCGTCCCTGACTGCTTACCGCCTGCGGCATGCCAAACAAGAGCCGAATAAAATGCGCATCATGCACATGCAGATCGATCATGGGGCCGCCCACGATATGGGGATCGTAAAAATCAGGCAGCCAATCGGGATGGGAAATCACCCGCTTGAAGTTACCCCCCAGGATCTTGCCGTAAGTTCCGTTGGCTGCCGTTTGTAGGACCCATTGATACTCGTCGAATAACGGCAAGACATGGCCGATCATCAACAGCCGATCGGTTTGTTGGGCTGCCCGGAGCATTCGCTTCGCGTCCGTGCTCGACACGGCAATCGGCTTTTCGCAAAAGACGTGCTTTCCGGCACGCAGGGCACGCACCGTGGCCTCAGCGTGGAGCGCTGGGGGCAAGCAGAGATCCACCAGGTCAATGGACGCATCGGCTAACAAGTCGTCGAGTTGACTGTAGGTGGCGACGCGGCTTAGGTCCACTCGCTCCCCCGGCGGACCAAAGTTGCCTTGGATGCCCCGCCAGTCCCCACTGCGCCGCTTGGAATCGCGGGTACAAATGGCGGCGACGCGCAGGCCGCGCAGGCCGCGATACGACAGGTAATGGATCCAGCCCATGAAGCCGATGCCGACAATTCCAACGCGAATCATTGGTTCCCCTGCCCCGTGCGAGAAGGTCGAATGTCGAGCAGCGCTAGGGAGCGTGGTCATCGCGTCCCCAGTCAGAGCGTCATCGTACCACACAAATCAGCCTCGGGCCCCGAAGGGCAACGCCGTTGCGGATTTTTGACGCTCGTTTCCAGGCTCCCGCCTGGGATCGAGATAAAACTACAAGCACGAAGCGCAAGCGAGTGAGTCCCACGCAACTGCGGGTTATGCGGCGATCGGCAGGAGTTTGGATGCCATTATGCAGCGGTCGACCCCAGAAAATCCTGGAAATGCGGCCGTTTTTGGCCAGTCCGGGAGAATAGCCGTTGAAACGCCGATACCTAGCTCCTATCGTACAATGAGGACATATTGTGGACTTTCCCCCGGAGAAGGCGTGATGAGTGCTACCCGTACAGCCGCGACAACTGATCTTACCCTGATGTCCGGAGCGGACATCCTGGTCAAATCATTGGTCGATCATGGCGTGGAGGTCATCTTTGCCTACCCCGGCGGCTGCAGCATGCCCCTGCACCAGGCGCTGACCCGCTACGCCGATCGCCTGCGCACCATCCTGCCTCGGCAGGAACAAGGAGGGGGATTCGCGGCACAGGGTTATGCGAGGTCCACGGGTAAGGTTGGCGTGTGCATGGCGACGAGCGGGCCTGGGGCAACGAATCTCGTGACCGCCATCGCCGATGCCAAAATGGACAGTATTCCCCTGCTGGCCATCACTGGTCAGGTCCCGATGGAAATGGTCGGCAACGATGCATTCCAGGAGACTCCGATCGTGGAAGTTTGTCGCGGTATCACCAAGCATCATTACATGGTCACCGATGTCCGCGACCTGCCACGCATCATGCGCGAGGCGTTTCACATTGCCACGACGGGACGACCGGGGCCCGTGCTGGTTGATATGCCGAAGAATTTGCAGATCGAAAAAATCTTACCCGTCTGGGATGAGCCGATGGACCTGCCGGGCTATCGGATCAAGCCGCGACAGGCGGCTCCAGAGCAAATCAAACAGATTGCCGCGGCCATTCGCCTAGCCAAACGCCCCATCGTGTACGCAGGAGGGGGCATCATTTCGGCCGAGGCGAGCGCGGCGCTGCGAACGTTTGTAAAAAAGACGGGAATACCGGTGACCATGACCGTGATGGGATTGGGCGCGTTCCCCGCAGATGACCCCCTCTGCCTGGACATGCTCGGCATGCATGGCAGCGTCTATGCGAACTACGCCGTCAATGAGGCCGACTTGGTGTTGGCACTGGGCGTGCGATTCGACGATCGCGTGACCGGCAAGGTCTCCGAGTTCGTCAAGCACGCCAAGATCGTGCACATTGATATCGATCCGTCCGAGTTGAACAAGAACAAACCGGCGCACATTCCTGTTGTGAGTGATGTGAAGTATGCCTTGGAGGAGCTGAACAAGATCGTTGAAGCGCCCGACGATATCTCGGATTGGGTCAGTCAGTGCGCCCAATGGAAGAAGGAATACCCGTTTGAATACGACCAATCCTTCGATGGCATCTTGCAGCAGCACGCCATATCCACCCTGTCCCGTTTGACGCAGGATCGAGAAACCTACATCACGGTGGGCGTCGGCCAGCATCAGATGTGGGGGGCGCAGTTCTATAAGTTCCGCCATCCCCGCACCTGGCATTCGAGTTCCGGTCTGGGGACCATGGGATTCGGCTTGCCGGCGGCGATGGGAGTGGCGGTTGCTCACCCCGGCGCGTTGGTCGTCGACATCGACGGCGATGGGAGTTTCTTAATGAATATCCAGGAACTGGCCACCTGCTTCTGCGAGAATATTCCTGTGAAAGTCCTCCTATTGAATAACCAGCATCTGGGCATGGTCGTTCAATGGGAAGACCGATTCATGGGTGGCAATCGGGCACACACGTATCTGGGGCCCGTGCACCATCCCGAGGCGCGCGGCCAGGGAACAAGCGCCATCGTGAAGGATCGCTATCCGGATTTCGTTTCCATCGCCAAGGGATTTGGCTGTGGCGCCGCCGTCGTCAACAAGAAGGCTGATGTAGAAGCGGCCATCCTGGAGATGATCAACTACGACGGCCCCTATGTGCTGGATGTACATGTCCCCTACCAGGAACATGTACTCCCCATGATCCCCTCCGGCATGACCGTGAAGGACCTTATTCGTCGATAAGCTCTTGGGTTTCGGTGTCGTTGACAAGCCGGCGCAGCTTACTAAAGGCGCGCTGTTCCAGTTGTCGCGTCCGCTCCTTGGACAAGCCTAAGACGTCCGCCAAGTTTTGGAAGGATTGCTCCTTTCCCTGGCCGTCGAGCGCATAGCGGCCCGAGATGATAAAGCGCTCGCGGCCGTCCAGGCCGTGAAGCATTCTTTCAACGGCGGCGCGCTTGGAGGCCCAACCTGCTTCTCGACGGCTGGTATCTTCGTGATCATCCGCAAGCTCGTTGATGTCTTCATTCGCTTGTAGATGGCGCTGCGATATCCTCCGGTGATCCATAATGGATCGACAGGCCGTACGTGAAATCGAACGATAGGCGTATGTACTGAATCGGAATCCACGATCGTAGTCGAACTTGGAAACCGCCTTCATCAGGCTCATGGTGCCGTCGCTTAGCATATCATCAAACGATTGATGCGGCGTTACATACTTCTTGACGATCGATATCACCAATCGCATGTTGGCCTTCAAGATCCGATCGCGAATCTGATTTGCCTCCGCCAGCCACCTTTCTGCTTCCTCCAGCTGCCGGCTGTCGAAGCGGTCGGGATCGAGCGCTGAGCGGAATGCGTTCGCGCGGTACTTGAGGTAATTCATGCGCTGAAACAGGTACCGTTCTTGTGGGGCCGTTAACAGATCACCTTCACACAGACGAGCCAGGTGGGCCGGCATGTCCTTCGGCATCCGATTGGGGCTGGTCGCTTGTCCCTCGGGGTGCCCCGCTGACGTTGCCGGGCTCGGGCCCCCCTCCCCGGCCGCGTGCCAAACGCGAAATTCGGTGTTCGGCACGAAATCGATTTCTTGGCTTAGGAGTTGTCGAGCCCGCTCGCGCTGCTCCTGCGACGGGCTTCCCGCCCGCCGGCCCTGCCCACAGGCCGGACCCGTCCGCTGGGCGAGCGAACCGGCGGGGCGTGGCCGACACTTGGCAAAGCTGATGGTCATAACAGATCCTCCTAAAAACAGGGCCGAGGACGGGTATCGCCCAGCCCGTTGGCTGCGGCGGTCGGGCCCACGATCCCTTCCCATCTCCAATTAAAAAACGTTCAAACCGTTCATTTATCAAATGATAGCGGCCGTGTCCCGGCGGGGCAAGTCGGAAATCGGCCAATTGTTGGATTTTCTTGAAAAATAGGCATTTGATAGGCCGCCGTTGGCGGGCTGCGGTGCTATAATTTCCACAGGGGGGCAGGTGGCGGGTCCCGGACTGATAACGGCAATTAATTAATAAACGATCAAAACGAGCAACGCCTGGTTCATGTGGGGGGCGCGATGCGAGAACTTTTAACCCCGAAGCAGGTGGCTCGGGCGATTCAGGTGAGCGAATCGTCGGTGAAGCGGTGGTGTGACAGTGGAACGATTACCACGCAATACACAGCCGGCGGCCACCGTCGCATACCCCTCAGCGAGCTGATGCAGTTCCTCCGGGCGAGCCGCCACACGCTGATCCGGCCGGAAGTGGTCGGCCTGCCGGTCGCCAGCGGTCAGACCCAGCGGATCGTTGACCGGGGGGCTGACTTGTTGATCGACGCCCTGCTAGCCGGCGACGAATTGCGATGTCGACGCTGCATCGTGGATTTGTATTTGGGGGAGCACAGTATTAGTGCCATATGCGATCACGTGATCGCCAAGGCGTTCGAAGCGATCGGGGAGCGGTGGGTGTGTGGTGAGGCCGAGATCTATCAAGAACGCTACGGCTGCGAGATCGCCGGTCGACTATTGGGGGAATTGGCCAGTTACGTGCCAGCACCTCCCAGCGATTCTCCCTGTGCGATTGGCGCATCTGTGGAGGGGGACGTTTCGCGATTGCCAACGGCAATGGTGGAGTTGGTATTACGTGATGCCCAATGGGACGCCCGCTCATTGGGATCAGATCTGCCCTTTGAGACATTGGCCGCTGCCATCCGCAATCACCGGCCTCAATTGTTTTGGTTGAGTTGCACCTACTTGCGGGACGAGTCCTGCTTTCTACAGCGCTATGCTGCGCTGTACGACGAGTTTGGCCCGGCGGTCCCCTTCGTGGTTGGTGGCCGCGCGTTAACGGCTGACGTGCGGCAAAAGATGCAGTACACAGCCTATTGCGACAACATGGCGCACCTTGAGTCATGTGCGCGAACGTTGGTGAGAACATCCGCCCGCTGTTCGTCGGACGATCCCGCGCCGGATTCATCGCCAGTCTCAACGGCTTAGCGCGGTCGGCGATGCGCCCAGCACTTCAGGCAGCGGTCGGTTCACCACAACGGCGCAGGGGACGCAAAGTGCGCACTGGGGCAGCCTAACGGACCTCGGCGGATTCCCAATCGTCGGCTGGCCAGATGATGGCCGTGCCGTCCCGGCTGCTGGTCAGGATGTCTCGGCCATTCGGCGAGAAATCGACCGCCGTTACCTCCTGTTGATGACCACGCAAC
>SXHS01000129.1 GCA_005773145.1 Planctomycetaceae bacterium
CACCACCCGTGCAGCTCGTGCAATCATGGCATGCCTTGGTGCAGCCCTGCTCGCAGCAACCGCGCTTCGATTCGCAGCAGCTGTGGCACTTGCTCTTGCAGCAGATGTGCGCCAACAGGCGATCTCGCAGCGTCGAACGGCAGCACTTCTTGCTGCCGCAGCCCTTGTCGCAGCAGCCGGCATTCGCAGCGCCACACTTGGGCTCGCAGCAACCTGGATCGGCAGCAGCAACGGCACCACACTTGGGTTCGCAGCAACCTGGATCGGCAGCAGCAACGGCACCACACTTGGGCTCGCAGCAACCTGGATCAGCAGCGGCAGCGGCACCACACTTGGGCTCGCAGCAACCTGGATCAGCAGCGGCGGCGGCACCACACTTGGGCTCGCAGCAACCTGGATCAGCAGCAGCAGCGGCACCACACTTGGGTTCGCAGCAGGCATTCGCGGCGCCACATTTCGGATCGCAGCACGCGCTATCCGAGCAGCAGCTGTTCTTGCTCTTGCAGCAGCGCTGTTTGCTGCAAATATGAGCTCGTAGACGTTCCAACAATCCGGGGCAGCAGCATTTCTTGCCGCAAGAACTCTTGCAGCAAGCCCGTTCGCTGCCGCACTTGGGCTCGCAGCAGCCTGGATCGGCGGCCGCAGCGCCACACTTGGGTTCGCAGCAACCGGGATCGGCAGCGGCAGCGGCACCACACTTGGGTTCGCAGCAACCGGGATCGGCAGCAGCAGCGGCACCGCACTTGGGTTCGCAGCAGGCATTGGCCGCACTGCCACAGGCCGGCTCGCAGCAGCTGGCTTTGACGCAACCACAATCGCCGGTTAGCATACGGTCGAGCAACCCGCCGCCGAAGCTTTGGGTGCAGAGGCCCATGCTCATCAGCAAAGACCCGACAAGAAGATTCCATCTCATGGCCCAACGTCTCCTTTGTTTTGGAACGCCGAACTTCCACGCCCGCCTCCCTTGTCCCGCGGACGGTACGTAGCCCTATCGTCGCCTTGACCTTGCTGCAGGAACTTTTCGTTCGATTGTGTGACGCCTCCTGGGAGGCGATCACGCAAAGGCAGGGGCAAAGTGGGGTAGGGCCAGGTGGGGGGTCGTGGTGGGCAATTCGTCGTTCGCTCGGACCTGTGCGACAAATCTGGTCGAGCCAATCCTTGACTCGATACAATCCCTTCCAAGGTTTGTCGCAATGCGGTTGTGCCCCTGGCAGGCACGGCATTGGTTCAGGTTTCACCTACCGTATCGGCGAAAGCAGTCAAACGCCTTGAAGGAACGGATCTAATTTTCACTAAGTGTTGCAGGACAAGCATTAGCGCCAAATTCGGGAATGTGACCCTTGTTCGCGTGGGCGCGGTTGTGCGTGTTGTGCCGCCGACCGGTGCCGCCGACATGGGTGCGGTGGCCCGGCTTGTGCGGGCCTGGTAAGATGTAGGGGCAACTAGTGGTGATTGTTGTCACTGTCGGGACTGGCGAGGGTTTTTGGAGGAGGGGCAATGACGCGACGCGTGTTGGACGTGGGAAACTGTGATTACGATCACGGGGCGATTCGGGCCCTGATACAGCGACACTGCACCGCAGAAGTGGTGCGGGCCCATCGACAAGCGGACGCCCTGGAAAAACTCAAAGAGGGTCCGTTCGACCTCGTGCTGGTCAATCGTGTCTTCGATGAGGACGGCAGCGAGGGGCTGGATCTCATTCGCGCCATGAAGGCGGATAACGACCTCACCCAGGTGCCGGTGATGCTCCTTACGAATTACGCCGAACACCAACAACAAGCGGCGTTGGAAGGGGCCGTCGTGGGATTTGGCAAAGGGGCGCTAAAAGATCCGCAAACCTGGGACCAACTGCACCCCTACCTGTCGGAATAACACGCGGATCTGCACTCGCCGATCGCGATCTACTCGCTGATCGCTTCCTTGACCCGTTGTACGAAGTGCTGGCTCTTGCCACTCTTCGTCAGTTCCTCGGCGCGTTTTTCGGCCTGCTTTCGCTGACTGAATTCGTACAACGCCACGCGCTTCATCGACTGGTTGAAGACCCCCCAGAAGAGTTTGGAGCGAATTTCGACGGCCACTTTGGCGCGGCTTTTACGCGGCGTAGTCGAGGCGGCTCGCGTGGCCTTTTTCTTAGGGGCTGCCTTTTCCGCTTTTTCGGCTGCCTCTGCCTCGGCTCGTAATTCCTTGCGATTGACTATTTTGCGTGCCATGACCACCTAACCAGGGGGAAGAGTCTTGGGACCGGACGCGGGGGCCGCGCTGGGTAGCCGCAGCCACGTTCCAAACGTCTTATGTTAACGTTTTTCGGTTCGGCCTGCCAGCTGGGGTCGTCGATGTTTTCCGCGTCGGACCCGCCGATTCGGTACTAAGGGGGGGGCGGGTGGTGCCGGCGGCCAGGTGGTGAATTTGGGGGCCCCAACACAGCGGCCAGCCATTCCAGTTGGTATGATGGCCGAGGCGGCCGCCCACGGGCCTATCTCAAGCGGTTGGGAAAGATGCTGGGAAATCATGGCTGGGTCCGCTCCTTCATCGTCGGAAGATCCCTACGTGGCGGTCGTCTGTCGGCTTTGCCAGACCCGCATGCACGCCACGCGTGACCAGATTGGTAAGTCGCTGATTTGTCCCGATTGCCACACGGTCAATGTGGTCCGTGCGCCGCCCCCCAAGCGTGCTCCTACCCCGGTCAACTTGGACGACGATTCGCTGTATACGTTGCGCGAGCCGGAAGTTGTCGAACGGCCACAGCAGTTGGCACGACAGCTGTTGGAGGAAGCTCGCCAACAGCTGGAAGCACAGCACACGGCAGAGGGGACATCGACCATCGCGGAGGACGACGGGTCCGAGTCCGATTGGCGCTATCCGTTTCGCTCCGATACGCGTTTGTTCTTCGCGATGTCGTGGCCGGCCTTGGTCGTGGCGATTGGTCTGTTTTACGTGTTGGTAGTATTCGGACGGGAAGTGAATCTGAACACGGTAGTCCTGCCGCTGATACTCCCCCCCTGCGTGATCGTCGGTTTTGGGATCTTATTATGGCTCAGTACCGCGTGGCTGAGCATTGCGCGTGGGACGGCATGCGGCGTGGATCGGTTCGAATGGAGACTGGAAATTCACCCGATGGATTGGTTCCCAGACTTTCTGAAAATGGTCGGCGCGGCCATGATCAGCGCCGCACCGGGCTGGGTCATCGCTACGGCCTTGGCGCCATCGCTACCCGTCGGCCGCCTATGGGGAGCTGCCGCAACGATGCTCATCGGCTTTCCCATCGTGTTGTTGTCGATGCTGGAACAGGATTCCTGTCTCTTGCCGTACGAGGCGAAGGTTTGGGCCAGTCTGCTGGGCCATTCGCGCGCTTGGAAGCGGTTTTTTTGGCGGGTAACGGGGCTGGCCTGCGGGGTGATACCCGTGCTCGCCGGGTTATATAAGTGGCCGTTACTGGTAGGCCCGCTGGGGATCGGAGTGCTCGCCGCAGCGATCATGATCTATTTCCGATCGTTGGGACGGCTATCTTGGGCTTGCGGTGAGTCGGAGTCAACGGGGATTGGCGTGGCGCCGGGAGGGGGCGTGCCGCCCCCCTCGCGCACGTAGCGGGCCCGCAGCTCGGCATATTGCGCTGGGGTCGGCAGTGTGAGATCGGCCGGATCGCCCGCCCGGTGTTGCTGGAACAACTGTTTGAGAAACGGGCGGCACCAGCCGCAGCCAGTCCCTGCTCCCTGGCATTCGCTCAATTGGGCCACGCGGCTTGGCTTTTCAATGCGCAGATAATTGATCACCTTGCGGCGTGTGACGTGGAAGCAGAGACACACCTCGTCATCGAGTTCCATGGCGGCCCATTCTGCATTATTGCTGCGTTATTTGCCGTGCGTGGTGCACAGCGCGACATGCGTTGCGCGTTATGAGACTTGCGGTTCGGGGGTGGAATCGGTGGGGTGCTCCGATGCCGTGGCCAAACGGAGTGCAATACGGCAGGCCGTTTGAAAGGCGGCAATATCCAGGCCCTCGTTGCGCATATGAGGGTTCTGTTGCCCACATCCCAGCGTCACGGTCGGTATGCCGTGAGCCACCAGCCAATTGGCATCCAACCCACCATTCGTGATGGCATGATGGGGCCATTCGCCCACGGAGCGCAGGACCGCTTCGGCGACCTGCACACACGGTTCCTTTTCGTCCAACAGGAAGGCCTCGTAGTCGAGCCGTCCTTCGATTTTGACACGTCCTCGTTTGCCTTCTTTGGAGACCACCTCTCGGGCCGCTTGGCGAAAGGCTTGCACGATTTGTTTGACGATCCGTGTCCGAAAGGCCCGCTGATGGCTGCGGGCTTCGGCACGCAGAACGACGTGATCCGTCACGACATTGGTGGGGCCTCCTCCATGAATGTACCCGACGTTGCTGGTACCACGCTGATTCCCTTGTTCAATCAATCCATGCCAACCCGATGTGTGTAGTTTGGCGATGGCCAATGCGGCGATGGCGATGGCGCTGACCCCACGTTCCGGCGCTCCGCCAGCATGACTCGCCTTGCCGTCGATGGTGATTGTCATCCGATAACCGCCTGTCGCGCCGATGGTCAATCGGGAAGGAACGCCACCGTCAAAATTGAAACCCAAGGCGGGTCGGCCTAGTTTGCCGAGTTGCATCAGGCGGGCCCCTTGCAGGCCTGGCTCCTCCTGGACCGTCCATACAAATGTCAGGGGCGGGTGCGGGAGCCGCCGCCTGAGAATCTCCATGGCCGCCAGCAGGATCACGGCTGTCCCCGCGCGATTGTCCGCCCCCAAGCCGCTGGCTGGATTGCCGGACCGAAAGAAGAGCCCTCGTTGCATCGGTCGGCTGCCCACGCAGAGGGGAACCGTATCGAGATGGGCCATCAACAGGCGGCGCGGTCCCGGCAGGGTCCCGGGCAATTTGAGGATCAGGTTGCCGACCTCGCCCGGCGTGGGGGTGTGTTCGTGCGCATTGTCTGTGACAATCCAGGCGGGCGAGGCACCCGCTTGTTGCAATTGGCCGATCACATGTCGGGCCACGGCTCCTTCCTGGCCGCTCGGCCCCGGGATCTGCATCAACCGCTTAACGAGCAACACGCCCCGATGCAGATTGGGTTCGGGCGGCGCGTCGACCCGGCGCGGGGCCTGCTGGGATCGAGGAGGTTTTTTCTTGGATGATTTTGACATAGGGCATGACCCAAATGGAAACGGTCGCTCGCCTCTCCGATGCGATTTCAAGGTATGATGAGGCTTTTGAGACCCGTTGCCAAGATGCTTCCCCACCCGCACCTATGACCCATGCCCTCAATATGTCGCTGAATGATCTGCGGCAATGGTTTCTCGAACGGGACCAGCCGGCCTACCGCGCGCAGCAATTATCACGTTGGGTGTTTGGTCAAAGGCTGCGCGAATGGCATCAGATGACCGACTTTCCCACACGGTTAAGGGAGGAAGTCGCCGAGCATCTAAGTCTGTGGACGACGGAGATTGCCCGTCACCAACATGCGGCCGACGGCACGGAAAAGCACTTGCTGCAGCTATCGGATGGCCGCAGTGTCGAGTCGGTCCTCTTGCGTGATGGTGTTCGGCGGACGATTTGTATCAGCACGCAGGTTGGTTGCGCCATGGGTTGCGTCTTTTGCGCCAGTGGCATCGGGGGGGTGGAACGCAATTTGACAACGGGGGAAATTGTCGAGCAGACCCTGCGATTGCAACACTTGTTGCCGCCGGACGAACGGCTCTCGCATGTTGTGGTGATGGGCATGGGGGAACCCCTGGCAAATCTCACCGCGCTGTTGGCAGCCCTGGCCTGGGTGAGTGACCAGCATGGCCTGGGGATCAGCCCGCGGCGCGTAACGATCTCCACCGTGGGAATTCCGGCCGCCATCGACAAGCTATGCGACTTGAAGAGTCGCTTCCATTTGGCCGTGTCCCTGCACGCGCCGCACGACAAATTGCGAGACCAATTGGTCCCGATCAATCGGCAGATTGGCCTGGATGCGGTGATGCAAGCCGCCGCGCGGTACTTCGAGGTCTCGGGGCGGCGGCTGACCTTTGAGTATGTGTTGTTGGCCGGTGTCAACGACCATGACGAACACGCCCGTCAACTCGCGCGACTTCTGCGTGGCCATACCGCCCTGTTGAACGTCATCCCCTACAACCCGGTTGCCGGACTCCCCTACGATACGCCTTCGCTGGAGGCCCAACGGCGCTTCTGCGGGATCCTTACGGGGGGGGGCGTGAACGTGCAAGTCCGTGAGCGGAAAGGAGATCGGATTGATGCGGCCTGCGGCCAGTTGCGTCGTCAGGCCCAAGCCGTTCTCCCTTCGATCGCCCCTCGGCCCACCGTATCGGATGCTCCTAGCGGAACTTCCGCCAGCTGACGGGGTTCAGTCCCCTGGAGGCATGCGGCGCGGCCAGCGGGTCCGGGCGTCCTGGCCAAGGCGCGATGTGGGCCTGGGGATGGGTTACGAACCGGTAAGAACACCGCTACAACGACACGATGGCGAAATACAAACCCATGATGATGAAGACGCAGGATGTGGTGCCGTTGAGAACGGTCCGATATGAGAGCGGGGCTGCCATTGGTCGCGAGTGAATCGACTGCTCTCCGATACGCGCAATTGGATCCGGACGTACGCCTGATGCTGCGTGTTCGGGACGATGATGCTGCGGCCTTTGAGGAGTTGGTGTGCCGCTACCAAGGGCGGTTGCTGACCGTATTGCGTCATTTGGGGGCGGGGCCTGAGCAGGCGGAAGATGTGGCCCAGGAGGTGTTTTTGCGGGTGTTTCGCGCGCGGAAGCAATATGTGCCCGGCGCAAAGTTTTCCACCTGGCTGTTCACGATTGCCAACAACGTCGCCAGCAACGCGCGGCGCAGCTTGGCCCGCCGTCGCGAAGTCCAGGTGCATGCCAGTGATAGTGGTGCCATGGCCGCCCGCCCCTTAGAGCAGTTGGCGCTGGAGGCCAGCGGTCAGATGCCGACGCGTCGTGTGGCGTCGGCTGAAGCTGCCCAGTTGGTGCGCATGGCAATCGAGTCGCTCAATGATCGCCAACGGTTGGCCGTTCTGTTGTGCAAGTTTGAAGATATGAGTTACGCCGACATTGCTGAAATCATGGAGTTATCCCCCCAAGCGGTGAAGTCTTTATTGTCTCGCGCGCGGACACAACTGCGCGCGGCATTAGAACCTTACATGGAAGCGGGCCCGCCTGCGCCCGAAATGACCGATGCCAGCTGAACTGCCTGATCCCAATCGCAATGCAAGTTCCACGGAAGGCGACGACGAACTCCTTGTTGCCTATCTGGACGGGGAACTGGATGTCGCAACACGTCAGCGCATCGAAGACCAATTGGCAAATGACGCAAAGTACCGCGTGCGATTGCATCATCTTCAGCGTTCTTGGGACCTGCTGGACTGGCTGCCAAGATGCGAAACTGATGAAGTGATGACGCGCACCACGCTCGAGATGGTGGCCGCCCGGTCGGGACTCGATACGCCTCGCCTGGCCCCGACCAACGTCGTGGCCCGGCGTTGGCCGCGTGGACTGGCCGTGGCCGCATCGATCCTGATCAGCGCAATGGCCGGTTATAGTCTGGTGGCTGGCCTGTCCATGCGAGCGTATCAACGCAACCTGCAGGAGTTGCCGCTGGCCGCGTTGGTCCAGCATGGCGCGGATGTCTCGAGCGTGGATTTTCTGGATGCCTTGTATGCAAAAAAGGTCTTCATGGTGGACGACGCGGTCGATGAGGCGGGATCATGGGATGATCTCGTGTTGGCGAGGAATTCCCACCAGATCCAAACGTGCCTGTCGCAATTGGTCCTGGAAGACCAGAAACTGTTGCAGCAACTGCGAGAACAGTTTTCTCATATGACGCCCGAGGATCAAGATCGCCTGCGCTCGCTCCGGCAAGGGCTGCTTGAATCGCGATCCCCCGAGATCGCGCGGCGCCGTCAACGAATTATGGACGAGTACCATCGATGGCTCAACGAACGAACCCCGCGACAACGCGCCGAACTCAAGGATCAGCTCTTGAAACTCAGCTCGACCGGACGGGCCGAGGAAATTGCGAAACAGGTACATGACGAAGGCAGACGCGCCCAAGACCGCCATCCGACACCACCAGTTCGTGTCCGTTTGACGCAGCCCGATCGTAGGGCACTGCGCCAGTGGGCCGGCGAGCAATTGCAATGGCTCCGCGAGCAGCGCCAGCAGGTTTCTCCGGAATCGCTAGAGCAGCTCGCCGAGTCCTCGGCGCCCGG
>SXHS01000130.1 GCA_005773145.1 Planctomycetaceae bacterium
ACGATCGCCACCAGCATCATGGCGGTGGGCCGGTAACGCAGCAACACGGCCCAACTGCGGGGACGGCGACCGGTGGGCGTTTGGGTTTGCCCATACGTCGCGCGCCAGGCAGCGATGAGGGCCAACAGGCTCAGCCCAGCCATACATAGAAACAGCCGATCCAACTGCAAGCGGCCAATCGGTTGTTCGCGGCAGATGAAATCGGCCAGTTGAGGTCCCACCAGGAGCCCCAGAAACCCGGATGACCCCAACATGCCAATGATCTCGGGCACGCGCTCCGGAGGTACCCGGCGCGATATCGAAGTGATCGACGCGCCAAACACGCCGGCGATACTCGTCTGCATCAACGTTCGCGCCAAGAAAACTGACGGCCCGGCGACTGAATCGATCCACAGATGCGAGACCGCACTGATCACGAACAGTTGCAGCGAAAACATCCACACTCGACGCGGACCATAGTGATCGATGCCGGATCCCTGCAACAGGCGCATCGTCAAACTGCCGACCATACCCGTGCCAACAATCAGGCCCAGCTTCCCCTCGGCGCCCCCCAGGTAGGTGACGAAGTCGGCATACCGCACCAGCATGCTGGTCGCGGCAACAAACAACGCATTGGCCACGTACGCCAGCCAAAATGTTGGGCCGTAAGCCCGCTCACGTATCGACGACGGAGACGGTTCGCCCATCAGACCACTTGCAGCATTCGTTCCAGGGCAATCAGAGACCAACGTGCCGTTTCCTCGTCGACTTTGATCACGTTGACCGGTGCGCCTGCCGCCAAGTTCTCCAAGCTCCAACAGAGATGGGCTAAGTTAATGCGGTACATCGTAGCGCACATGCAGATCACCGGCGAGAGAAAGTGAATCTCCTGCTCGGGGTGCTCCTGTTTCAACCGATTGACCAGGTGCAATTCCGTGCCAATGGCCCATATTGTCCCAGCGGGGGCCGACTGGACCGTCCGGATGATGGCCCCCGTCGAGCCGGAGATATCCGCCAAATCGTTCACTTCCTGTGGGCATTCGGGATGCACCAGGATACGAATGCCGGGATGGGCTTTACGAAGCGCATGCACGTGCTCGGCGCGAAACATCTGATGTACGCTGCAATGGCCTTTCCACAGAATGACTTGGCTGGCCTGTAGGGCGGCCTCCGTATTGCCTCCGTAAGCATCCGCGTGCGGATCCCATACGGGCATTTGTGCGTTGGTGATGCCCATCTTGAGCGCCGTGTTGCGTCCCAGATGCTGATCGGGAAAAAACAGCACGCGTCGGCTACGTGCGAAGGCCCATTTCAAGACGGCTTCGGCATTGCTCGATGTGCAGACAATCCCGCCGTGTCGGCCGCAAAAAGCCTTTAGGCTGGCCGCCGAGTTGATGTAGGTCACGGGGGTGATATCCGCTGTGTCCACCACTTCAGCCAAATCGTCCCATGCCGACTCAACCTGATCGATGGCGGCCATGTCTGCCATCGAACAGCCAGCAGCCATGTCAGGTAGAATTACAGTCACGCGTGTTCCATTGCGTTCGGCTAACTTCTGCGGACGATTGGCCACGATGTCCGCCGTTTCTGCCATGAAGTGCACGCCGCAAAATACGATCCAACGGCAACTTGTGCTGTCGGCCGCCATGCGACTTAATTGGTAACTGTCGCCTCGTAGGTCACTAAGCGCAATCACCTCGTCCTGTTGATAATGATGCCCTAAGATCAACAACTCGGGGCCCATGCGATCACGGACCGCTTGAATCCGCTCAGTCAACTCGGAGTTGGCCAGCGACTTGTAGGGGGCCAAGGGGAGCTTGGCCTGCTCGGGTGCTGCGATTGACATGGAGGGACACCTGGTGGGGCGCTGGGAGCCGGCCGGGCAGCCCCCGACTCGACGGGCTGCGGACTACCCTTGGAACTATATCGGTCCGGGGCTGAAAAAGACAGCGCTGCTAGCGGATTCACGGTCTTATCATCGGTTTTCGTGGCCATCTTTAGCCTGCCGGAAAAGTTTATCCCCCTCGATGCCCGATAATGGATGCGAAACGGTCGGTTATCGCTCGTGCGGCCCTGTGACGCGGGCCGATTCACGCGCCAGCCGTTACCGGATGCCTCACCCTCAGCGGAGAGACGCGGATGCCCCCGTTTGATGACGCGCTGACCTCGACCCTGGTGCAGAACAGCCAAGAGCAGGCCGCCGACTTGGCCGCATCGCTCAGCTCGGCTGCCGAGACGGCCCTCCAGTTGGCCGCCGGTACGCCCGTTCCCATGGCCGCCGGCCCGCCCCCCATCGAGCCCGATGTACCCGGCTGGCTGCTGAGCCTGGCCTGGGATGGCCCGGCGATTCTGATCGCCCTCCCACAGGCCGCCGGTGTGCTGTCGACTCCTCCGGAGGATCAGGAACCGCTGGCCAACTGGACGCGCCGCTGGCAGAGTGCCGCGCAAGAATTGGGTTTTGGTCTGTTCCCCGACGCGCCGCCGGATCGGGCCGACGTTGAGGTCGCCGCTTCCCTGTTGCAGTCGCTCGAGAACTATCAAATCGAAGCGGCTGCCATGATGATGCCTTGGACCCTGACCGCAGGGGACCAATCGGTCACCGCGCATGTGATCTGGCCGGCCACGCGACGGTCACCGGCAACCGCCGATGCGGCACCGACTGCCGCGTCGAGTCCGAATATCGCGACGCCGCAAGCGGGTGCGGAACATTCGTCCGGCGCGGCCGTCGCCGATGAGGACGAATTCGCTCATCTGTCCCCGTACACTCGCAGTCTCCTGAAAATCCGCGTTCCGGTGATGGTTACGCTGGCGACCAAGAAAGAGCGAGTCGCGGATATCGTGCGCATCGCCCCCGGCAGCCTGCTGCAATTTGATAAAACGTGCGAATCGCTGTTGACGCTCGAGGTGCGCAACAAGCCCGTCGCCATTGGTGAGGCCGTTAAGGTGGAAGACCGATTTGGTCTTCGCGTCACATCGATCACGCTCCCGCCGGAGAAATATCTGGCGGTCAAGTCGGCCGATCAAAATTGATGGCGATGCCTCGAATCGCTTGGGCATCACGGTCCTGGGGCATCGGCCGTCACCGAAGGTTCCGATTCCGATGGAGTGGCCATCTGGTTGGCGACCAAATCATGTAGCGACAAACGCAGGTCGTCTTCATGTTGGACCAGCGCCCGATTGAGTTTTTCGACCAACCGATCTTGTTGGTCGGCCAATTTTCGTTGCAAGACATCCTCCAATTGGGATCCCAGTTCGCGGACCAAGGGCCCGTCCGCCTTGCTGATCCGCCGCATTCTCAGTCGCGACGCGCGCAGTTCGGCGGCGGTGATGTGTGGTTTTAGAATCACATCGGGGGGCAAGGTGGTTGGGTCGATCGTCATGCCCAAGACACCCTGCATCAGGAGGTCGACGTCCGTCTCGGCCTCGGCACTGAGGTTGTACAGTTGCACGCCATGCTCCCAGCGGGCCGCTCGTCCCAGGACCAACACGCGGGCCGAAACCGACAGATCGAAGGCAACTTGATCATTCGGCGCCGGCCTTAGGTTCGTCAGTTCAGCCCGCAAGTGTTTTTCTGGTTTGATCAGGTGGATCTCATAGCGGCGCCACGTCCCATGATTCACCTCTTTCCATTTGCGTTTGGTCTGGAGGCGCAAACCGTCCGTGCTGATGTGCCAGCCGGCAAAAATCCTTTTCTGCTTACCCCACTGTTTCTCGTCCACGAATTCGCGCGGCACGTTGTTGACGATCAGTCTGGTGAGTAGCCCCGTGGTTTCGGATGGCAGGTGCTCCAAGAGCGAGGGCTGGACCGGCCCGCCGGGAAACGGGACTGGCACGGGGGGCTGCAATCCGGGCGACGGGCCCGCCGAGAGACCGAAGGCTACCCATACGGCACATGCGATCCACCCCGTTGTCGTGCGCACTGCTAGCTCCCGATTGCCCATTCCACGAAGGCCGTCCATAATACGTAGATCGGCCGCTACCGGTTGTGCGCTCGCCAAGGCTTTACATAGCCACTACAAATCGCGCGCCTGCGTTGCTAGCAGTCCCGTTGCTGATGGACCGTTCTTTTCTTGGAGCACGAGCGAACGAAATACGGAACGACATGATCCTGATCCTCGACAACTACGACTCCTTTACCTACAACCTCGTGCAGCGTTTGGGCGAGTTGGATGCGCGGCTGGCGATCGAGGTGCATCGCAACGATCAGATCACTTGTGAGCAGATCGAGGAACGGCGGCCGACCCATTTGATTCTTTCCCCTGGCCCCTGCACACCGTCGGAGGCTGGGATTTCAGTCGCCTGTGTGCAGCATTTTGCTGGGAAATTGCCGATCTTGGGGGTCTGTTTGGGGCATCAGTCGATTGGTCAAGCGACCGGCGCGACGATTGTGCGGGCGAAACGTTTGATGCACGGCAAGGTGGATCAGATCCATCACAACGATGGCTGCCTATTTCGCGGCCTGCCGAACCCCTTCTTGGCAACCCGCTACCACAGCTTGGTGATCGACCCGCAAACGGTCAACCCAGAGTTCGAGGTGACTGCCTGGTGTGCGGCGCCCGACGGGTCACGTGAGATCATGGGCATTCGGCACCGGGATTATCCGTTGATTGGTTGGCAATTCCATCCTGAGAGTTTCTTGACTGAGCTGGGGCCGGAATTGTTGCGCCGATTCCTTGCGTTGCGTTGGCCCGCCCGATGACGACCGCGGCAACGGTGTCGACGATGGCGGCCGGGTCGGCTGCGGCGGATGGAGGTGCTAACGGGTCGATCGGTGGCCGTTGGTCGAGTCCGCTTGGGCGGGCTCTCTTGGGCGCGGTCTTGATGTGGTTGGCATTCCCGCCGGCCCAGCTTTGGCCGTTGGCATGGGTTGCCCCGTGTTGCTGGATTTCTCTGATTACCGACGCGAGGTTATGCGGCCGGCGTCCCTATCGCATGTTGTATGTGGTCGGTCTTTTTCATTGGCTGTTGATGTTGCAATGGATTCGCTTGCCCCACTGGACCGCCCACTTGGGTTGGCTGGCACTATCGTTGTATTTGGCCGTCTATCTGCCGGCCTTCGTGGTTTTATCGCGAGTGTTGGTGCATCGTTGGTGCGTGCCTGTATGGTGTGCGGCTCCGGTGGTCTGGACGGGTCTGGAATGGGGGAGGGGCCATCTGCTCACCGGCTTTTCGCTGTCGCTGCTGGGGCACACGCAGGTGCCGTGGTTGACGATCATTCAGATCGCCGATCTGGGGGGGGCTTACGCGGTAAGTTTTTTGTTGATGTTGGTCTCCGCCGCGCTCGTGCATGCATGCATCGAAACGCGTGCTGGCCGACGTTGGTGGCCGCTCGTTATGGCAGCCGGAGTTGGGCTGTTGGCGTGGGGGTATGGTGCCTGGCGGATGCAGGATCCACCGGCCTCCATTGCCGAGGACGGATCTCGGTTGCGAGTGGGGCTGGTGCAATGTTCGATTGACACCACGTTTCGTGAAGATGTGGACGAGAGCGGCATGGCCTTTCAGCACTGCTTGCGACTGTCACGATCCCTGCTGCAACAACATCCGCAGGTGGAGCTGGTCATCTGGCCCGAATCGATGTTTACCGCGCATTGGCCATGGCTCACGCACGTTTCCGCCCCCGCGCCCCCCGCCGACGTCGAGGTATCGCCAGACGTGTTTCGAGAGAACGTCGCGACCATGGCAGCCGAGAATCGTCGCAAGTCGCAATTCGTCGCGCAGCAGTTGCATACCCGTTTTCTCGTGGGAACCGGCGCGACGCATGTGGGGCAGGGGACCGTGGAGCAATTCAATGCGGCCTTGCTATTTGATCGCTCGGGGGAACTTCAGCAGCGGTACGACAAGATGCATCCGGTGATGTTTGGTGAGTACTTGCCGTTTGGGCACTGGTTCCCGTGGCTGTATCGACTCACGCCCATCCCCAGCGGTCTCACGCCGGGCAAGGGGGCGGTGGGTATGCCGATTGGCGATTGGCAGTTATGCGCCAGCATCTGTTTCGAGAATACGGTCCCGCATTTAATTCGCCGGCAGTTGTTGGAGTTGGAGCGGGCGGGCCGTCCTGCCGACATGTTGGTGACGGTCACCAACGATGGTTGGTTTTGGGGATCCAGTTTGTTGGACCTACACTTGGCTTGCGGCATCTTCCGGGCCGTGGAGCACCGGTTGCCGTTGGCGATTGCGGCCAACACGGGTTTCTCAGCGGTTGTGGATGGCAACGGCCGCAGGCTGGTTCAGGGGCCGCGCCGTGCGGAGGCCACCCTGGTCGCCGACGTACAGCGAGACGGTCGTTGGAGCCTCTACCGGGCGATGGGCGATTGGCCTGCCGGGCTCTGTCTGCTGATCAGCCTGGCGGGCGTCTGTCATCGGACCACGCAAGCCGCCCGACGTTGTATCCTGGGGCAATAGCGTCGGCGGGAATAATCGAAATAACCGTTGTCGTCGGTCGGCGGGGGATCGGGGAACGGCGGGACGAGGCTCTACCTACGGCTGGTCTCGCCGATTTCGGCCGTTTATTTGACACGTTTTTCCCGCCGCAACTATACTGAAGGAAGGTCGATCCATGCCGGTGCCCGACACCCGCGCAGCCCGGCCCCTTCCTTGCACCCTTGCACGCGAGAGACGGTGTTATGAATCTGTTCGGCAAAGTGCTGATCGTACTCAACCTGCTCCTGAGCTTGATGTTCATGTCCTTTGCGTTGATGGTGTACGCGACCCATCGCAATTGGCGGGATGCGGTTGAGAACACGCAAGCCACCGCCACCAAGCCCCTCGGCCTTCGCCCCCGTCTGGAGGCCAAGGAGCAGGAGTTGGCGACGACCATGACCGAATTGGAGCAGTCGCGAAACTCGCTGGCTTTGGAGCGAGCCGCCCGCCGTCAGGCCTTGGTTACATTGGAAACCAGGGTTCAGGAATTGAATCAGCAGCGGGCCGACACGCAGAAACAATATGAAACTTTGCTGGCCCAGGCCGGCGAGCGGGCCCAATTGGCCAATCAGGCGGAGAACAACATGAAACGCCTGATGGACGAGAACGAAAAAGTGCGGGGCTCCTTGCGGCAAACGCAGCAGGATCGCGACTCCCAATTCCAGCGAGTTCTCGAGCTGACCGACAATATCCAGCAGCGCAGCCGCGAGTTGCAGCATCTGAAGTCACGGCAAGAGGAATTGACTTCGCAGCTAGGGCAGATGACGCGGGTGCTCGACAGTCACGGCTTGTCCCCGTTCACTCCGTTGCATGATGTTCCACCTAAATTAGAGGGCTATGTGACCGTGGTGGACGATGGTCTCATCGAGGTTTCGCTGGGATCGCATGATGGGCTGCAGGTGGGACATGAGTTGGACGTGTATCGCGCGGGGGGGGAGTACCTAGGGCGGATTCGAGTCACCGAATTGGACCCCGATCGCGCGGTAACTCGTGTTTTACCGGATTTCCGTCAGGGTACGATCAAACGTGGCGACCGAGTGGCGACGCGCGTGATCTAGGCTAGCTGGCGGGTGCATCACGTCGATACGGCCGTTTTTGAGTTTCCCGATAAAAAGGCATGGCTATCGTGCAAAAGCAAGCGTTCAACATCTACACGACGATGTTGGTGATCTCTCTCTCGGCATTGGTCATTGCCTCGGTGCTGCTCTGGCTGGAGCTCAGCAGCTACGGCAGCTTCCCGGCTTGGAATGTGCCCCGCATGCGGTGAACTTCTCGCGTTCGGCGCCGAGTCGCGATTTTTAATCGTCCGAGGGGCTGCCGCAGTGGGTTCGTGTTCAGCGCCCCATGCTCGGATACTGTTGAAAATGACGGGAAACTTGGGGGCTGAGGGCGGTTGTGAGTCACCCTTGGGCGGGGTAAACTGGCAGATTCGGCGGAGCTCGGACAGGCTGAGTCGTCGCCAGGTGATTCTTTGCAACGGGGAGAGGGTTTTCCTTTGACGGACTCGACCGATTCCGGGGATCTACAGGGACTGGACCCAGAGTTCCCAAGCGGACGTCTGATCGATCTGCCGATCGAAGATGAGCTGAAGGATAGCTATCTGACGTACGCGATGAGCGTTATCGTCAGTCGAGCTTTGCCGGATGTCCGTGATGGGCTGAAGCCATCGCAGCGGCGCATTCTGGTGGCCATGAATGATCTGAATCTTGGCCCCGGGGCTGCGCGCGTCAAGTGCGCCAAGATTTCTGGCGATACCAGCGGCAACTACCATCCTCACGGCGAGAGCGTGATCTACCCGACCTTGGTGCGCATGGCCCAGGAATGGAACATGCGCTACGTGATGGTGGATAAACAGGGGAACTTTGGTTCGATCGCGGGACTCCCCGCAGCTGCCATGCGGTATACGGAAGCCCGCTTGTCAGCCCCTGCCGCCAGCATGTTGGACAATCTGGAACAAGACACGGTCGACTACGTCCCCACGTACGATGAGCGCAGTAGCGAGCCGACCGTGCTCCCCGCGCGATTCCCCAATTTGTTGGCCAATGGGGCGAGCGGGATTGCCGTGGGCATGGCCACCTCGATTCCCCCCCACAATCTGGGGGAGATCTGCGACGCGCTCATGCGCATCCTCGAGGATCCGGACGTTTCGATCGATGAATTGATGGAATTGGTTCCCGGCCCCGACTTCCCCACAGGGGGCATGATTTGTGGTCGTATCGGGATCCGCCGGGGTTATCACACGGGGCGTGGCACGATTGTGATCCGTGCGCACGTGCGCATCGAAGAGACCAGCGGCAAGCGATCGCGGCTGGTGGTTACCGATATCCCGTATCAGCAGACGCGGGACCGCGTGGTGGAGAGCATTGCTGAACTGGTTACGGACGGCCGGATTCCGGGCATCTCGGGCATCCGGGACGAAAGCGATCTGAATGAACCCGTTCGCTTGATCATCGAATTGAAGCGAGATGCCGACCCCGAAGTGGTCTTGAATCAGCTCTACCAATTTTCTCCCTTACAGGGGTCGTTTTCGATCATCTTGTTGGCTCTGAATGACGGCAAGCCGCGTGTGCAATCGATTAAGAATTTGATGGAGGAGTTCATTCGCCATCGGATCACGGTCATTCGGCGCCGCACGGAGTTTCTGCTGAAGAAAGCCCGGCGCCGCAAGCACACCGTGGAGGGCTTGTTGTTGGCGCTGGCCAACATCGACGAGATCATCCGCATCATTCGCCAATCCCAGACGCAGGCCGAAGCCAAGACTCGTTTGATGGGCGTTGCTTGTCCCGCAGCGATGTTGCAGCGAGCGCTGGGGGATGACGGCTTCCACGCCTTCCAGCAGGAGCGGGGAACGGCCGACGGTTACACGCTCACGGCGGTCCAAGCGGACTCGATTTTGCGCATGACGCTGGGGCAGTTGGTCAATCTCGAACAAGAGAAACTGGGGAATGAGCACCGGGAGTTGCTCCAGGAGATCGGCGAGTACTTGCACATTTTGGGGGATGAACGTCAGATTCACGATTTGATCAAGCAGGACCTTCAGGAACTGAAACGCAAGTACGCCGATCCCCGCCGCACGGAAATCTGCGGCGACGAGGTGGGCACGATCGAGATGGAGGACTTGATCGAAGAAGAGACGATGGTCGTGACTATCAGTCACAATGGCTACATCAAACGGACGCCGGCCAAGGTTTACCGCGCGCAGCGACGCGGCGGGAAGGGGCTTAAGGGGGCTCGCACCGAAGACGAAGATCCCATTGCGCATTTGTTTGTGGCCAGCACACATGCCTATCTCTTGTTCTTCACCAACAAGGGGCGCGTGCATTGGCAGAAAGTATACGACCTGCCGCAACTATCACGCGAGAGCCGCGGCCGGGCCCTGGTAAATCTACTAAATCTGGAGCCCAACGAGCGCGTGGCCGATTGCCGAGCGGTGCGAGATTTCGATCTGCCCGGCCACTTTCTGCTGATGGCCACCCGCAAGGGCTTGGTTAAGAAAACGCCACTGGCCGCCTACAGCCGTCCCAAGAAGGGGGGCATCATCGCGATTAAACTGCGCGAAGATGACGAGTTGGTCGATGTGGCGGTCGCCAAGCCCGGTGATGAAATCATCCTCTCAACCGCCAAGGGTATGGCCATTCGCTTTAGTGAGTCGGATGTGCGTCCCACGAGCCGCAATACCAGCGGCGTCAAAGGCGTGGGGCTGATGAGTCAGGATCACCTGATCGGCATGGTCGTGGCCGATCCGGATGCGACGCTGCTCACTGCTTGCGAGAACGGTTACGGCAAACGGACGTTTGTCGGCCCCAATACGGCATCTACGGAAACAGTCCCCGATAGCGAAGCGGACCTAGAGACGCAGGATGTCGATGTCGAAGTGCCTGCGGAGGAAGATGAGCCCGAGGAGGAGACCTCTTCGAGCAGTGCGCGTTATCGTACCCAGCGTCGTGGTGGCAAGGGGCTCCGTGACATCAAGACAACCGCTCGCAATGGGGCTGTCATTGGCATCACTTGCGTCGACGATAACGACGAAGTCATCATGATGACCGCGCGCGGCAAGATCCAGCGGATTCGGGCCGTCGAGATATCGACCGTGGGACGCAATACGCAAGGAGTGCGCATCATGAGCCTCGACGAAGGGGATGCATTGGCCGCCATTGTCCGCGTACCACGCGATGATGAAGAAGAGAAAGAAGAGCCGGCATGAGCCGTCGCGCGCTAATCACCGGCATCACCGGCCAGGATGGCGCGTACCTAGCCCGTTTGTTGTTGGAGCGGGGCTACGAGGTTCATGGCATGGTGCGCCGGTCCAGTTCGGATCGCTGTGAGCGCATCGCCGAGATCCGCGATCGCCTGCATTTGCATCCGGGAGACCTGATCGATCAGTCAGCCCTCACGCGGATCCTGGCGAAATGCCAGCCGCAGGAAGTCTACAATCTGGCTGCCCAAACCTATGTGGGAGCCAGCTTCTCGCAGCCCACCATGACCGCTGAGTTCACCGCGCTGGGTGTCACGCGTATGCTGGAAGCCGTCCGCCAGGTGGATCCGTCGATTCGCTTTCTTCAGGCCAGCAGCAGTGAGGTTTTCGGCGGAACTCAGGAAGATCCGCAGAACGAGAAAACGCCCTTCTGGCCACGTAGCCCGTATGCCGTCGCTAAGGTCTATGCCTATTGGATCACCGTCAACTACCGCGAAAGCTATGGGTTGTTCGCCAGCAATGCGATCATGTTCAACCATGAATCCCCCTGGCGAGGCAGCGAATTTGTCACGCGACGCATCTCACAAGGTGTGGCCAAGATCAAACTGGGACTCGCCGACTGCCTGGAATTGGGCAACCTGGATGCGCAGCGCGATTGGGGCTTTGCCGGGGATTTCGTCGACGCCATGTGGCGGATCTTGCAAGCCGATACGCCCGACGATTTTGTGATCGCCACCGGTGTGCGGCACTCCGTCCGTGCGTTTGCCGAACGGGCTTTTGCCCGCGTCGGCCTGGACTGGGAAAAGTACGTGCGCGTGGATCCGGCACGGCTTCGCCCCGTCGACGTCCCCTCGCTGCGCGGAGATGCCAGCAAAGCCCAACGTGTGTTGGGATGGCGGCCGACCGTCACCTTTGAGCCATTGGTCGACATGATGGTGGATGCAGACCTCGCAGCCCTGTCACGCGAACACTCCCTTTCTCATCGAGAGCAATCACCATGAAGATCGCCGTCGTGGGGACCGGCTATGTAGGCCTGGTCACCGGAACTTGTTTTGCCGACAGTGGCAATGATGTGACCTGTGTCGATATCGATCAACGTAAGATCGACGCGCTGCGCCAGGGGCAAATTCCCATCTTCGAGCCTGGTTTGGCGGAGATGGTGGAGCACAATTGCCAAGCGGGTCGCCTGCACTTCACCACCGACCTGGCGGCGGCCGTGCGTCCAGCCCGTATCATCTATCTGGCGGTCGGTACTCCGCAATCAGCGGATGGCTCGGCCGATCTGTCGGCCCTCTGGTCCGTCGCCGACCAACTGGCACCGCACCTGCGCCAAGACGCCGTCGTCGTGGTCAAAAGTACGGTTCCCGTTGGTACGAATGTTCAATTATGGCAACGACTGGAGAACGCCACCGGCCGGTCCTGCGACGTGGCCAGTAACCCCGAATTTCTTAAGGAAGGGGCGGCCATCGATGACTTCACCAAGCCTGATCGAGTAGTCGTCGGCGTTCGTCGACAGCCCGTGGCCGATGTGCTGAAGCGACTCTTTGCTCCCTTTCTACGTACTGACAAGCCGTTTTTAGTCATGTCGCCGGAGAGCGCCGAATTGACCAAGTACGTGGCCAATGCCATGCTGGCCACGAAAATCAGTTTCATTAACCAAATGGCCAACCTGTGCGAATCCTATGCGGCGGACATCAACGACGTGCGCCGCGGAATTGGCCACGACAGCCGCATCGGGTTCGCCTTCCTGTTCCCCGGTGTTGGCTACGGTGGTAGTTGCTTTCCCAAAGACGTGCGGGCCATGATCAGTACGTTTCGCCACAATGGAATCGAGCCCCGCTTGCTGGAGGCCGTCGATTGGATCAACGAACAACAGAAACAGGTGCTGTTCGCGAAGATCGAACAGCATTTTGCGGGAAAGCTCAAGGGGAAAACGATTGCCATCTGGGGGCTGGCGTTCAAGCCGCGCACGGATGACGTGCGTGAGGCCCCGGCATTGGTGCTGATCGATGCGCTCTTGGCTCAAGGGGTCACGCTACGCGTTCACGACCCGGAGGCGATGGAAAATGTTCGCGCCAGCTACGGCGATCGGCTCCACTACGCGGCGGACAAGCTGGAAGCGATCGAGGGGGCCGACGCCTTGGCGATCGCGACGGAGTGGACCGATTTTCGCACGCCCCCACTGGAAGAGATGCGCGAGAGGATGAAATCGCTTGTAATCTTCGACGGTCGAAATCTCTACGACCCGCCGCAAATGCGGGACGAGGGGTTTGTCTATTATTCGATTGGCCGCCCGCCCGTTACGCCCCAGTAAGCATGCTGGAAAGCACACCCGCCTCTCACCCGTAGCGGACCGCTCGGCTTGCCAACACACCCGCTCGTGCATGGTGGGGCGTTGTGTTTCGACTCGTAATCGTCTCCTCCAGCACGGTGCTAGCTCCATTCCTGACACGCAAAAAACCCCTCTTGACCCGTTAGGATCAATGACGTATTTTCCGCCCGCACTTGAGGGAAAGCTTGGCGGGGTCGAGAACACGCCGAGCGATCAGCGAGAAAAGTGGAGGTACCTGCATCTGGAGCATGCGGCGAAGTTTTCCTGAGGGAGTGCTTCAGCGTGTGTCTCTGCGGTCCGTGAAGTCAGACGCTGGCACGGAGGCTGGTTACTACTTCAATTAATCACGATATCGCCATTGAGGATGTGGCAGCCGAGGCAGGACGCCCCGGCTGCCCCATTCGTCCAATCGCTCCCGGAAATAATGCGGAGTCCTTTGCCCCCCTGGGACCCGAGCTTTCCGGGGGCCTTTTTTTTGCGCCCACTTCTTTGGGTTCCAGGCTCGTGTGTGGTAAAATGACCACTCCAATCTGGAAGCGCGCCCTTGGGGGCTCTCGTGTCCGTCATGTCCGAGATCAATGGTCTTAGGTGTAACCATTCGGTTTCCGACCCACTCAATAATACTGGATTTCCAGGATGTCTCATCAATTTCAGCGGCTTGTTGGGTTGTCGATGCTCATGATGATGATGAGCATCACCCCGGCGCGCGGTTTGGATGGCGGACCGCGCCAGATGACGCCACGTAATGGCTGGCAGGCGTTTGAAGTGATTTCCGTCGGGAACAATCCGGCAGGGGACGGCATCAATTACGCGATGCCGGGCACGTTTGACGGCCTAGGCGCCTGGCTGGCCGGCGATGGCATCTTGCGCACGCTCGTGAATCATGAAACCAGCGACGCTTCGGTCAGTGAAGTCAACATGAATCTATCGCAACTGAAGACTGCGATTAGCAACACGATCAACACTGGGACGACGGGAGGGATCAGCTTTGTGAGTTCCGCGCGACAGGCTTACGCTCGTTGGAGCAACAATGGCGGAAATACGTGGATCAACACGGCGAACACAGCGAACACGTCCTTTTCTCGCTTTTGTTCAGGACAGTCGTATGTTCCGGATACGTTTGGCCCCGGTCGAGGCTTCGTGGACAATCTGTATCTTACCGGTGAGGAATTCAGTACCACGAACCGATTGTTTGCGATTGATTTGGCGAATCGTGACTTTTATCAGCTCAGTGGCGTGACGGGATCCGCGGCGGGTGGTGTGGGCGGAATGCCTTTTGATTCGTATGAGAATGTCGCACTCATCGATACCGGAGAGACCAGTCACGTCGCGTTGCTCCTCTCGCCTGATGGCGGCAGTTCGACCATGCGCCTGTACATCGGCGAGAAAGGAAAAGGGACGACAGGGGTGGCGTCCAACTCACTCTTGGCACGCAATGGGCTCGCGTATGGAAGCACCTACTACCTGAATGGCACTCTTCCCAGTACCGGAGCCTTTCTCAACGGATCGTTCGACAGGTCGGTCGCGGGCTCACTGCAATCCAGCAAGCTGGAGGACGTCGATACGAGTCCTTTTGACCCCACCCAAGTGGTGCTGGGAGACCAAGACTCGGGCGTTTTCACGTTCGACTTCCAACTAAATTTCGGTGGTGGTTTGTTCAACGCGGCGAGTTCCAGTTTCTCAATTACCAAGATTGTGAACCACAACGACGACATCGACGGTTTGGCGGGGGATGCTGACAACGTGGACTGGACGGCCCCGACAACGCTGGGTGGCGTCAACTTTCCCCAGGGATTGATTTTCGTCAACGAAGACAGCGGCACCGAGAATGGGGAAACCTGGATGGTGCGTCCCGATGGCACCGACCTGAGTTTGATCGCCGACAATGTTGGGATTGCCACGGCGTCCGAGAGCTCGGGCATTCTAGATATCTCGCCTCTTGTCGGATACCTGCCCGGCAGCGTCCTGCTCACGTCCAATCAGGGGACCGTGGCGTCTTTGACGGTCCTCGTTCATCCGCATGCCACTCAGGTTCCCGAGCCGAGTGCACTTTTCCTTCTGAGCCTGAGTTGCGGCTGGCTACGGTTTTCGCAGCGGTCGCGAAGGCCCAGTTAAGCTCGTCAATCAAACGCCCGCTTGTGAGCGAACGTTGCGTGCTAGCGATCTCAACGGGGCGTGGCGTCGCCACTGAGCCGGGGCCATTGCGCAAGATCCCTGTTGCCCTGTTGGGCTCATAGTTGGTACCTTCCGCCACCGCAATGGCGATTCTTGCGGAACTGCTGGCTTGCGCGCATGAACTCATGGGTGGTCCAAATTATGATGCAACACCATTTCAGTTCGATTAACAGGTGTCATTGGCGGCGATTTCTTGCCAGGTCTGTTTGTCTGGCTTCACTGTGTTGGTTGGGTGCGACAACTATAACGGATCCGGTTTGCGCTGCGACTACGACTCCGCAATGGATCTGGTCGCCCGAACATCAGGCCGGTCACGTTCCCTACAGCAGTTGCCACTTTCGCAAGACGCTCAATATCGACGGTTATCACTCGGGGCGCATCGAAGTGGCCGGTGACGATCAATACGAACTGTATGTCAATGGCCGGCGAGTAGGCGAAGGGGAGGGCTGGGAGCGTTGGCAGTCGCATGACCTATCGGTTGCGTTGCGCAATGGTCGCAACACCATCGCGCTCAAGGCGACCAATCGGCATGGAGATACGGCCGGGGTAGCCGTTCGCTTGTTCATTCGCACGCAAGATCAGAAAGAACACGAATTCACGTCGGATGCCACATGGCGCAGTCATCTGCGGCCGTTGCCACTCTGGCATCTGCCGCAATACGACGATCGACGTTGGACGTCTGCGACCCAGCTCGGACCCTACGGCACGACCGCTCCCTGGGTGGTGAAGGAGGGTTCTCAAGGGACCAATCCCCTCGAGTCTGCCGACGCATCGGCGCCCCCCGAAAAATCGTCCAGCCGGATTGCGGCGCGTGTGCCCCCCACGCCGGTACCCAACGTCCATGGGACCACCAACAACAAGAGCGACAGTAAACCGGACCCGGGGCATGCTGCGTCGGCGTCCGGCGACACGCATCCCGAGTTTCATCTCCCCCCGCTGTTTCAGATTCAGCACATCGTGGGGGGGGACGCGACGGGGTCGCTGATCGCCATGGCGTTCAACGAGCATGGGCAGATTGTAGCGTCACGTGAAGGGGGCCCATTACTGCTGATACACGATACCAACGGGAATCGCGTTCCCGACGAGGTGCGGATTTTGTCCGACCGTGTCAAGAGCTGCCAAGGAATTCTG
This sequence comes from Planctomycetaceae bacterium, assembly GCA_005773145.1. Classification (GTDB taxonomy): domain Bacteria; phylum Planctomycetota; class Planctomycetia; order Pirellulales; family Pirellulaceae; genus SXHS01. Next base: position 16,233 of record SXHS01000130.1, read on the forward strand.
CCGCTACCTGGGCGTGTCTTCGTGACGGGGGATGGTCCGCTGGGAACTGGGCTCTACGAATTGCGAGACACGAGTGCCGGTCAGGGACAGTTGGACCAGGTGCGCCTGTTGCTAAAATTTCGCGGGGACATGGGGGAGCATGGACCGCATGCCATCGCCATGGGGCCGGATGGCTGGTTGTACGTCATGCTGGGCAATCAAGTCACGATGGACAACGAGTACGACAAGCAGAGTCCGTACCGCCGGATCTACGAAGGAGACTTGTTGCAGCCTCGCTATGAGGATCCCTCGGGGCATACTCAGGGGGTGAAAGCACCGGGCGGCACGGTGATTCGGGTGCATCCCGAGAACGCGACCGTGCAACGTTTTGCGGGGGGCCTGCGCAACGCCTATGACTTGGTTTTTACCTCAAACGGCCAATTACTCACACATGACTCCGATACAGAATCGGATGAGGGGACGCCGTGGTATCGGCCCACGCGCGTTCTGCATGTCGTATCGGGCGCCGAGTTTGGTTGGCGCAGTGGCTGGGGAGTTTGGCCGGACACTTTCGTGGATACACTCCCCCCCGTACTGGAAACCGGCCGCGGGTCGCCGGCGGGCATGGTGTTCTACGATCACACAGCCTTGCCCAGTCGATACCATCAGACGGTATTCACGTGCGATTGGTCGTCGGGCCGGATCGAAAATTTGCAACTGCGCCCGCAGGGGGCCAGTCTGACGGCACGACGGGAAGTGTTTGTACAAGGAGAACCGCTGAACGTCACGGACATCGATGTCAGCCCGGACGGCTGGATCTACTTCAGTACCGGTGGCCGCGGCACACGAGGAAATATCTATCGCATCGTTTGGAAGGGTGCGGTGCCGGCGGAACAACTGGAAGGGGGAGATGCATTGGCTCGCGCGATTCGCCAGCCCCATCCTCAATCCGCGTGGGGACGTATGGCCTTGCAACGTGCGAAACAACAGGTGGGGCCAACTTGGGACCGGCAGATCATGCAGTTCGTCGCCGACCCGCGCCGTCCGGATGCCTTACGCGCACGCGCCGTCGATGTGCTACAGCTCGTCGGGCCTCGCCCCACCGCGCAGCAACTGGCTGGATTGGCGAAGGATGCGCAACCACTCACACAGGCCCGCTTAGCCTATTGGCTCGGACAACGTCCCCTAGACGCCAAATCTGATGTCTTCGCGAGCCTGCTGAAGAGCGATGACCCAGCCGTTCGGCGCCAGGCATGCGAATCGCTTGCATTGCTCCGGCAATCTGTGCCGCTCGACACCATGATGACTTTGTTAGCCGCACCAGACCGACATGAGGCCTGGGCCGCAGGCCGACTTTGGGAAACCGTTGCACCTACCGAGCCCAATGCCAAGGATTTTCAAGCTCTATTGTCGAGCCCCAATCCGCGTCTGTTCGTGCAAGGGGCGTTGATGCTCACCACAACCGCCGAAGTCTCCCCGGCAAATGCACGCCTCGTCGTCACGCGGTTTTCGGAGTACCGCGATCAATTCGTGGCGGACGAAGATTTCGCCAACATGCTGCGCGTGGTAGAGCTGGCCCTCGCGCATGGTCATCTGAAGCCCGAAGATCTAGGGCCGTTAGGCAAGCAATTGGCCGAGGAGTATCCCACCAAGAGCCCGATCATCAACCGCGAACTTGTCCGGCTAATGGTCTACCTTCAGGTCCCTTCCGTCACGGAACGTTACTTGGAGCAACTGGCGGGAGACGTCTCAAGTGTGGAGAAAGTTCATTTGGCCAGCCACATGCGGTTCTTGCAGCGTGACTGGACCTTGGACCAACGGTTGCAATTGGCGGCGACCTACGAACGACTATTACAGCCACAGGCGGGGTCGATGCTATCGCAGTACATGGAAAACATCACCCGAGACTGGACGGCTAGTCTTAGCGACGTGGAACGGCAGCAAGTCGTACGCGCCGGCGATCGTCTGCCGCGTCTGGCCGTGGTCGCGCTCCACCACGCCCCTGAAAAGCCCGATGAAGCCTGGACGGCGGCGTTGCTGGATTTGAATCAGCGTATCGACGCGCAGGAAGACAAACCGTTTCAGCAGCTCCGAGTGGCAGTTCTCGCGATACTCGCTGGCAGTGATGCACCCGTTGTGATGACTCGCATGCGGGAGATGTACGAACAACATCCGGAACGACGCGCAGCGATCGCCATGGCACTGGCTCAGCATCCCGACGGCGAGAACTGGGACTACCTGCTGCGCAGTCTCCCCATTGTCGAGAGTGATGCGGCCCATGAAGTGCTCACAAAAATGAGGACCGTCAATCGCAAGCCGCAGGGGGCCGAGGCCTACCGCAATCTGATTCTCTGCGGACTCCGTTTGGAAGACACGGGTGCGCAACAGGCGGTGGGGCTCTTGGAACACTGGACAGGCAAGAGCGTCGACAGCGAGGGCTCGTGGCGAGAAAAATTGGAGGCTTGGCAACTGTGGTTTCGCCATGCCTATCCCGATGCGCCTCAGGCGAGCCCGCCTGAGGAAACCGCTCACAACACCTGGTCCTATCACGATCTGGTCGGTTTTCTGGATTCCCCCGATGGTCGATCCGGCAGCGCTGAGCGCGGACGCTATGTCTATGAAAAGGCCCCGTGCGCCAAATGCCATCGCTACGGCGACGTGGGAGAAACCGTGGGGCCTGATCTGACGCAGGTGGCGCAGCGCTTTCGGC
>SXHS01000131.1 GCA_005773145.1 Planctomycetaceae bacterium
GCTCTCCTCGGCCGAAAAAGCCAAATTGCGGGCCGAGCGAGACCGTGAATTGCGCCGCCGACGCCGGAATGGCCGGCAGGGCTCCTAGGCTGGAAGCCTATGCCGCTGGAAGCCTGTGCCACCTGGCGGAAAACCTGGAAACATCGGCTGACAGCGGACTGGAAACCGGCTACAATGCCGGTTTCGCTTAGTCGGGCCGTCAGCGGTTGATGGTCGCAGGCGGAGCGTGGGGAGGCCGCGGGGAGCCGTTGCAGGCGTCCACCGTCGGCGGGTTACCAAAGGAGCGCCACGGGTGTCGGTTCGAATTCGATTGAAGAAATTAGGGCGTCGGCATCGGCCTTTCTTCCGTGTGTGCGCGATGGATATTCGCTCACCACGCGATGGTCGCGTGATCGAGGAATTGGGGATCTACGATCCGATGGTGAAGGATGTTAACGCCCGCGCGATTCTGAACGGCGAACGAATCGCGTATTGGTTGGGTGTTGGCGCACAACCGAGCGAAAGCGCCGGTGTGCTGATCAAGAAATATGGTCAGAATGGGACCCACCTGGCACAACAGAAAGAGGCCTTAGAACTCACGAAAGCCCGGCGACGTGCCCCAATGGCGACGGCGATGGTGCGCAGCGCAGCGACCCAGAGCACTGCGTCCCAGAGCGCTGCGTCCCAGAGCGCTGGCCGCGGCTCCAAGCGGACCAACGAGGCGCCGGCGGACACAGGCGCAGCGAGCCCGGAGAAAAGCGAGGCCTGACGTCGTTGGTCGTCGCACGGCCTTAAGGTCGTGCACACCGATGGGGTTGCGTGATGCGAATCGACGTGTTGACCCTGTTTCCGGCGATGTTCCCCGGTTATTTGGGCCAAAGCTTGTTGTGCAAGGCGATCGAGCAAGGGCTCGTGGACGTGCAGGTTCACGACCTGCGCACCTGGGCGCGCGACAAGCGACAGACGGTGGATGATCGCCCATTTGGGGGCGGTCCGGGGATGGTGTTGAAGGTTGAGCCGGTTGTAGAGAGCGTGGAAGCCATCCGAGTCATGGCGGACGATCCCGTCCATGTGGTGCTCCTCACGCCTCAAGGCCATCGTTTTGATCAGGCGACGGCTGAGCGACTGGCAAGTCAGTCGCGAGTATTGTTACTCTGCGGCCGATATGAAGGGTTCGATCAGCGGATCATCGATCTCCTGCAACCGGAAGAGCTGTCCATAGGTGATTATGTCCTGAATGGTGGTGAAGTGGCAGCGATGGTGGTGATTGATGCCGTCGTACGCTTGATCCCCGGTGTACTGGGAGACGATAGGAGTTGTCACGAAGACTCCTTTTCGGGAGAGAGTCGGAGACTAGAGCACGAACAATACACACGGCCGCGGGAATATCGCGGGCTAAACGTACCCGAGGTACTGCTGAGCGGCGATCATGGAAAGATTGCCGATTGGCGCGAACAGAGAAGTGACCAAAAAACACGCGAACGGCGCGCTGATTTGTTGCCCGGGCAGTCGTGTGAACCAACGGACCGAATACCGTAGCACTAGAACAAGCAAACCTGCCGGCTAAGACAACAATAAGGAGACCATCTCATGGACCAAAAACTGATTGAGCTCGTCGAGAGCGTTCATCACCGGAAAGAACCACTGCAATTTGCTGTCGGCGATCTCGTCGATGTGCATACGAAAATCATGGAAGGGGACAAGGAACGCATTCAGATCTATTCCGGGACCGTGATCTCCCGCAGCGGGAGCCGCGGTCGCGAAATGTTTACGGTGCGCCGTATCGTTGCGGGAGAGGGGGTGGAGCGTAAGTTCCCCGTGCACTCGCCACGTATCGACAAAATCGTTGTCAAGCGGAGCAGTGTCGTGCGGCGGGCCAAGCTGTTCTTCCTGCGCGATCGAGTTGGCAAGTCCGTTCGCTTGAAAGAACGCCGCGAGAAGACGGTCGAAAAGTAACGGCGGATGCCCATTCCGCTGCCTGGAGCGGAGGGATGCGATGGAATTCTGGCAATACTGCCGGGAACTGAACTGCCGGGGCCGGGAACTGGGACGACAGCTCCGGTCCGCCTGGGGCCTCGTGACCCAGCCCCTGCGTCGTGTGAGAAACGCATCGCTGGGAACGCGGGGGGAACGCGCCGCGGCACGCCACCTGCGACGTCTGGGATATCGGATCGTGGCCCACTCCCAGCGTGAGCGCGGAGGTGAACTCGATCTGATCGCCGTCGACCGACGCACGATCGTATTCGTGGAAGTGAAGACGCGTAGCGATGCACAGCTGGAGCATCCTGCCGCTGCGGTTGACGAAGCCAAACAGCGACGCCTAACCCACGCTGCCCTGCGTTTTCTCAAACGCCACAACTTACTGGAGTGCGCCGCCCGTTTCGACGTCATCGCCATCGATTGGCCGCCCCATGCTCGAAAGCCGCACATCGAACACTTCCAAAACGCCTTTGAAGCGGTTGGCTGCGGCCAGTTTTTTTGTTGATCGCCGAGGATTCGCATGACCCCATCCGCCCCCCAGCTCTTCATCAACGTGTCGCTCGTGCTGGCCATTTGCTTGGGATGCGATTCCGCGTCCCAGCCCAACCAGGCGCCTGCCTCCATCGACACGCTCTCCACGGCTCCAGCCCAGCCCGCCACGGCCCAGCCAATGGGAGAATCTGCAGGTCCAACGGCGGCAACCAGCGAAATCGCGCCGGCCGAATGGGCCGCACTGGAACAGCGCGGAGCACGAGTCAAGCGCGGTCCAGACGGTCGCATCCGCGAATTGGACCTGCGCAAGTGCGCGATCACGAACTCCGACCTGGGCGGTTTGGCCACCCTCGCCGACCTGAGAGTTCTGAAGCTGGCTGGTGGAGATAACGGCACCACGGTCGATGACGATGGACTCGTGCATTGCGCCGGCCTGCGCCAACTTCGCGTCTTAACCCTCGATCGACTTTGGGTCAGCGAAGTTGGATTGGAAAAACTTCAGGACCTGACGCAACTGGAAGAACTCTACTTGGCCGCTACGTTGGTTGGGGATGAAGTCTTGCCACTTTTGCCCCAGTTTCCCAGGCTGACCAAGCTGCGATTGGCC